>JAPLFN010000066.1:12324-26737 GCA_026390655.1 Candidatus Kapaibacterium sp. | reverse complement strand
CTCCGATCCCTTTACGATCGGGACAAGCTCATCAAGCAGGCTTGTGAGTTGGCGCGCTATGCGTGTCTTTGCCTGACCTCTCAGGCCGAGCAGGAGAATATCGTGCTTGGCAAGAATGGCGTTTACGATCTGCGGAATAACGGTGTCGTCAAAACCTATGATCCCGCTAAAGAGCGGTTCTTTTGCACGCAGCCGGGCTATAACGTTGCGGCGTAGCTCGTCCTTCACCGATTCGTAGGTATATCCCGATGACTTCAGCTCGCCGATGGTTGTTGGAAGACTCATGATGTTCGGTAGGTGGTGATATTCTCGATATACTTCGCAAGGAGGTCGAACTCAAGATTGACCGAGGCGCCCGGTTCTAGCTCGGACAAGGTCGTTACAGAAAGTGTGTGGGGGATGATGGCAACCTTACATCGATCGTCTTGCAGGTCTGCGATGGTTAAGGACACGCCGTCAATACAGATAGATCCAACAGGTATGAGCCATTTGCGGTATTGCCTTGGAAATGCAATCCACATTTCCCAACCGAATTCACCCGTTGAGATCTCCTCGATCGTGCCTGTGATATCTACATGGCCTTGCACAAGATGCCCTCCCAATCGGTCACTCATGCGGACGGCACGCTCAAGATTGACAGCAGACCCAGCACTCAAGAAGCCGGTTGTTGTTTTGCGCAGGGTTTCCGCCACGACGTCAACGGTAAAGGTGTCGTGTGTGCGCTCAACCACGGTTAGGCAAACACCATTCACCGCTATACTGTGATCGATTGCAAGGTCATCCATCACGCGTTCTGCCCGGATACAGAGACGTTTGCCACCATCGGTAGCGGACGCGAGAACCACCGTGCCAGCTTCTTCAATCAATCCTGTGAACACGTTTCAATTTCCTCGAATAAAAGCCGTGATGAGATCAATGTAGTTCTGTGTGCCGAGAACATATGGCACATTGTCGTGCTCAGCCCCTTCAATGCGGATGAACGTCTTTGGTTGACGTGCAATGTCGTAGAGACGTTGGCCGTTAGGCTCAACACCAATAAAGGTGTCATTCGTTCCATGAAGCATCAATACCGGACAGGTTCGCGACTGCATGGGGACAACGTTATCAAACGCCCCATCTAAAACATACGAACCCGGGATATTCAATAGTGTGCCGCTTTGCACAAGCGATTCACCAGAAGCAAAAATGCTTTCTGTAATAAGTGCCTTTGGCCGATAGAGTTTTGTAGCGCTAAAAAGCGCCGGGAAGCCCCCTAGAGAAAAGCCATAGTGGACGATCTGTGCTGAGTCTATCCCCTTGCGACCTAACACATATGTAAGTGCGGCGCGTGCATCGGCCATAAGTCCGGCTTCCGAACTTTTTCCCGTGCTCTTACCATATCCACGGTAATCGTAAATGAAGATGTCGAATCCGGCTTGATAGAGGAGCTCTACGCGATCCCAGTAGAACTGTAAATTGTCTTTGTTGCCATGATGATAGATGATGGTTGGGTGTGGTGCGACGCGCATTGAATCCGGCTGCTTTACAAAGTAGCCATAGATCGTTTCGCCATCAGAACTCAGAGAGACCTCTACTCTGCTCGTGTCTGGAATGACCCTCGAACTTAACGTGTACGATGCAAGGGGCTCCGCATTGAAAAGGAAGCTGTCCATCGTGCATGATGTCAGCACGAATGCAATCAACATTGAGAGAAGCGTGTGTTTCATAATGTGAACACTCCCGCGATGAAGCCACCAAATGAACCCATGCCACCGATGGACGACTGACCTTCAAAGATGCCGGCTCGAGTATCGTGATTGGCTGCCTGCCAGATGAGTTCTGTTTGGAGACTGAATGAAGACGATAGCGGAAACTGCATACCAAGAAACGGACTTACATAGAACGCGCCGGGCTTCCACTGAAACGTTCCGTGCGTGCCAATGTATGCGAGGGTTCGATCAGCGATCTCCCAGCTGGCATTCACGGACAGATCTGGGTAGAGTCGAGGCGCAATGGGATCTCCTAACTTCATGAACCCAATGAGTCTGGCCCCCACGGTTACTTCCGGAATTGCCTCATTTTGATGGCACGCGCGGACGCTGGCACCAAGATCCAACCCTCCAACTGCGAAAGCGGTCATCAGTAGATGTAGGTTCCCGTGTATCGTTAGGTCATCGGAGATACCGTGTTGTATGCCCGCGGTAAGGTAGGGGACAAAGCCCACTGGGGATTTGGATGGCACAATTGGACCCCCCAAGGAAGCCGTAAGTGCGCTTGAACCGGCAGGAAGAACGCGGACTGGCTGCCCTGATCCGCATCCGGATAGAAGGAACAAGACCAGTGCTGTGATCGCCAATAGTGAATGCGATTTGCACAGGTGAGAAGGGGCAGTCATATTGAGTCCGTGCGCAAGAGTGCACGAAGATACCACCCCCTACCGCACAGCCATCACGATGCCTCTTTGGACAACGTCTCAACCCGATTCATCGTTGCTGGACGCCGTGCAGGCTGAGACGCTTGAGCGGCGCATCGCCGCCTTTCCTGAGGGCCTATTGATTGTCATTGTGCCAACCGCACGGCAGCGTCGGGAGGTGCTGGTGGCCTGGGCTCGTCTCCACGGTAGAGGTGAACCGCCTGAGATCATGACCATGTCAACCTTCATTTACGAGCTTGGCAAACAAATTCTCGAAGATGGTCCGAGAATTCTGCCGGATGCATCGGTTGACGTACTTCTTCGCTATGCTGCGTTCGCGGCCGGAACCAGGCCGGGTGTGTTACGAGTCCGCGCAAGTCGGCTTGCTCGATGGGCCCAGGAGGGGATGTCGCCTGGATTAGTTCGACAGCTTTCAACACGTGTTGACAGTGCTCGGCGAAGGCGCAATCTGGAAACTGTTGCGCGCATTTGGAGTGAGTTTGCTGACCTCGTAGGAAGACGAGCCTGTGATCGTGGTACATATGGAGGTCGGGTTGCTGATGAGGCGGCGCGACGAGACGCTGTCAATTACCACGGTCCCTCCGGAGATCCGGTACGAAGACTCCTTGTTCTCGATACGCACGGCGTGACGTTCACTGATAGGTTGCTTCTGCATTCTCTCTGTAAGTGTGATTGGGATATTGGAATAGCATTCGCGCCTGAATTGTCGCTCATGGGCGAAAGCGAATCCTCACGTTCAAAGTCAGACCATATGTGGCTGGTATCTCATGGCTGGTATTACGATTCGGACGGACCATCTACATCCACGGAATCAGGAATAGAAGTTGTCGTGCAGTCGTTCCCGACGCGATCTGAAGAAGTGCGCAGAGCATTGGCGCTAGCAAAGGAGGCTGTTGCTTCGGGCATAGAACTCAGCGACGTTGCTCTTTGCGTTCCGGGTTCGAGTGACTACGAGCGCATTGTGTACGATCTTGCAGCTGCAGGCGGCATACCCATAGATATCGATGCGAACGGTTCACTTGCATCATCACGATCTGCGTCTGCGGTGCTCTCTGCATGCTCGGTAATCACCAGTGCCTGGCAGAGAGGGGACGTTGAAAGATTGCTCAGAGATCCTTTGGTGCGTGCTGCGATTCCCGATGTGTCGAACCTTCTAAAGGTTGCGGTTGAAGACCGAATAGTCGGTGGCCAAGGTCCGGATGCATGGCAGGAACGATGTGAACGCAAACGCGCAGATGCCCTGCACTACGAAGCACATGATCTCGAACATGCAGAAGAGTGGGGGCGTAAAAGTATTCGTTACAAAGGTGCACTCCGTGCTATCGGGTCGCTGCGGTCTAGCGTAGATGTGCCCATTGATCGCCCTATCGATGCTGCTCGATTCTCCCAGATCATAGAAGACAATATCATTAAACGGCTTGGCATTTTCGATAGAGCAAGAGCATTCGAACCCACAGCGATTACGGCATTAGAAGAATCTCTTTCATCCTATCGTGCCGTGGCAAAGGATCATAGGCTCCCGTCTGTGCATTTTGGCGAGCATGTACGCACCTGGTGGACACTCGTGCAGTCGGTGCCAATAGCAAGTACCGTCCGACAGCGCCTTGGGCTTGCTGTTGTAAAGCCTGCGGAACTGCGCGGACAGAAACGTAGGCTCGTTATAGCCGTTGGTTGCATTGAGGGTGAGTTTCCACGTACGTCGGTTGATATGCTGGATGAAGATCTTACGCCAGGTCTTCGCACGGCTATGGCAATTGAATCTATGGCGGATCTGTCCTCGTCGGTCACTGAGGATGGACTCCTCTTGTGTACATATCCGAGTAAGATCGACGGGGCGATGGTGCTTCCATCGTCACTCCTTGATAGGGTGAGCCCGAAAAGTACGACGAACAACGATTGGATCTCGCTGGACTCACGTCGCGAGATCCTTCTGGATGAACGTGATGTTCGCCTCCGTTCCATAGAGCCCCCTACAATCGACCGATCACAACGGGGAATAGTGGCCGATGGTCTTGAAGGTGAGGTACGCGAACAGTTTGAAGAAGACATAGCCCGACCGATTAGTCCGTCGAGAATTGACGTTGTGGCGCAATGTCCCTTTAAATATCACGCGCAGAAGCTCCTTCGCCTCGATGATGTTGGATCTGATGATAACCAGCTTACGCCCATGGAGAGGGGCACGCTTTTACATGAAGTTGTCCAACGGTTCTATCGGTCCTACCAGGAGTACGGAGCTCCGGACCTGTCGAGTGAAGCAGCCCTTCTTGCCTCATGTGTCGATCTGCGCGTCGGTACGTTTGATGAGCATTGGGCACGACTCTGTGAAAAGCTCGACGATGTCTTGATGGAGACGCGACCCGATCACCTTTTTGCAGAGGTTGAACGCAGGGCACTTGTTGGCACGCCCGAGCGTGTTGGACTTCTTCGGCGTTGGCTTGCGAGCGAGATTCAGGATCAAGTCCGCACGGGTTTCTTGCCGGTTCTCTTTGAATATGAGATAGAGGTTGAGGTTTCAGTTCCATTTGGTGACACGGAGCGTCCCGTTGCGTTCAAGACGAGGATCGATAGAATAGATGTCTTGAAGGGCGACTCAGGAGTTACGTTTGTCGTCAACGACTACAAGTCAACGATTGCCCAGCATCTCACTCGGAAGAATGTTATTGAGGGAGTTGTGACGCAAATGCCGGTGTATCTCGCAGTGGTGGCTGCGTTCTTCTCCAAGCATGGAATACTGGCTGAGCCGGCCGCTGCAGTGTACAGAGCTTTTGGCACAGCGTTCCGTTCGCCGGAGAAATCTGAACAGAGGGTTGTCTTGGCAGACCCATCGTCGACGATTAAGCCGGGAACGCCATTTAAGGATTACCTTACGGGGCTGCCACTGGCTGATCAGGTTCAGAACATCATGGGTGATGTTTCGCCATCCATCCTCGATCTTCGCAGAGGTGTTTATCCGGTGCGGCCAACTAAGGATGCGTGCAGAACGTGTTCGTTCTCTGCCTTGTGCAGAATTGACCATTGGGGAGTTATATGAAACACGACATCGTGAAACCTCTGTTGCCCTCAGAACTTCGATGGAAGTGTGCGCTGACCTCGCTCCCGTTTAAGAGCTCAACAAAGGAGCTCAAGCCCCTTCATCGCATTGTAGGGCAAGAACGCGCAGTAGAGGCTCTTGAATTAGGAGCGCGTATACGAAGTCAGGGATACAACGTCTGGGCATCTGGTGTTGTAGGTACGGGGCGAATGACAACCATTCGGCAGATCCTCGATAGTCTGCAGGGCGAAAAGGCTGCGTTGAGCGACTTTGCCTACGTCAATAACTTCCGCCAACCGGAGTCGCCTGTGTTGCTCCGCTTCTCAGCAGGTGAAGGTCGGGTCTTTACTCGTATGATGGATGACGTGTTAACAGTTGTGCGCCGTAGAATACCGCAGTTATTCGAGGAAGTGCAGTTTCAGGCTGAGCGCAAGGAGATAATACAGAGATATCAACTGAGAGAAAAGAAAGTCCTCGAAGAGTTTGATGTAAAAATCAGACCGTCAGGATTCGTTGTGGGCCAGCTCCAGGAGGAGGACGGCACCTCTCGGACCGAGGTGTTCGCCGTGATCGATGGTAAGCCTGTTTCGATTGATGAGTTGGATGCGCTGGTTCAAGAAGGCAAGATGACCATGGACCAAGCGAAGGCTCTTGGTGATGCCTATTCGACCCATCGAGATGAGTTGGCGGATATCAGTCGACGTTCAATGCGTGTAATGGTCGACTTCCGAAAGGAACTCAAGAAACACGATCAAGCTGCCGTTGGTGTCTTGTTGAAGTCCATCTTTGATGATATCCGCACGAGCTTTCCACGAGATCGTGTTACGGAGTATCTCAATGGTGTTACAAAGCATATTCTTGAGCGGCTTGACGAATACGTCCGTGTGTACCAGACAAAACAGAGCGGTGTAGTCGATGAGAATGTTGACGAGATGGCGCGCACGCTGGAGCGTCTGACATCGGTGAATCTCATTGTTGACAACTATGATGTCAAGGCCGCACCTGTAATTGTTGAGACCGTTCCAACATACTCAACATTGTTCGGAACGATCGAACGCAGAGTGGATGCGCGCGGTTTCGCCGTGAGCGACTTTACTCACATTCGTGCAGGGGCCCTTCTGCGCGCAGATGGTGGATACATCGTCCTCAATGCGATGGACATTCTTGTGGATGTAAACATCTGGACGTCATTAAAGAAGGTGATGCTCTATGGCAGACTTGATATCCAGGCACTCGACTCACAGTTTCAGCTCAATAACCTCAAACCAGACTTCATCAATGTTGATGTAAAAATCATCCTCCTTGGTGATCCGTCGGTGTATCTCGCCTTGTGGGCAGCAGACGAAGACTTTCACAAGATGTTCAAAGTGCACGCGGAATTCGATTCAGAAACAAAGAGATCGGCGGAGATGATCAGGCACTATTGTGCCTTTATTTGTCAGATCTCTACGCAGGAGAATCTCCTCCATTGCGATCGCGGTGCAGCCGCAGCCATTGTTGAATGGGCTGTGGCATTCACGGAGTCAAAAGAAAAGATTTCGCTCCAGTTCAGTTACGCCGCCGACCTCCTGCGTGAGGCCTCACATTTTGCGCGTCAGTCACGTGCGAGAATCATACGCGCTGAGCACGTTCGGCATGCACTAGAAATGCGCCATCGGCGCAGCAGCAGAGCAGATGAAGAGATTCGCAAGAGTATTGCAAAGGGCATTCTCCTTATCGACGTTAAGGGCGAACGTGTTGGACAGATCAATGGTCTAACGGTTTATAGTAGTGGCATTGTATCGTTCGGAAAACCAGCGCGTATCACCACAACTGTCAGCGCCGGCAACGCAGGCATTATCAACATTGAGCGCGAAGTGGAGATGAGCGGTCCGATCCATTCTAAGGGCGTGCTCATACTTTCTGGTCTCCTCCGCGCGCTGTTTTCTCGGGCACAGTCGATCAGCTTCTCCGCCAGCATTGCCTTTGAGCAGTCGTATGGAGGAATTGACGGAGACAGTGCATCAACCGCCGAGATCATCGCGCTCTTGAGTGCTATTTCAAACGTGCCGATCAGGCAGGATTACGCTATGACAGGCTCCATAAATCAGAAGGGAGACATCCAGCCTGTAGGAGGACTGAATGAAAAGATCACCGGATTCTACGAAGTCTGCAAGGATAGGGGGCTCACCGGCACGCAAGGAGTTGTGATGCCGACGCAGAATGTTGGTGACCTCATGTTGTCTGATGAGATTATAGACGCCGTCAAAAAGGGGAAGTTTAGGATCTACCCGGTGTCTAGACTCGAAGAAGCCGTAGAGTTGATGATGGGAATGCCTGCCGGTAAGATCGCGAAGAACGGGAAGTTTCCGCCTGATACTGTGTTTGCAAAGGTGCAAGCAAACCTCGACGTCCTTCACGAAGCCTCACGCACCCGTTAATGACGGAAGTGACGTGTTCCAGTGAACATCATGGAAAGCCCCTTCTCATTTGCCGCGGCTATAACTTCTTCATCTCGAACTGAACCCCCTGGCTGAATCACACATGAAGCGCCCGCCTCAGCGGCTTGTAGCAAGCCATCCGCGAACGGGAAGAACGCATCGGACGCTACTGCACAACCATTGAGGTCGATCCCTGCGTCCTGTGCCTTACGTACAGCAATGCGCGCAGAATCAATGCGCGACATCTGTCCGGCACCGATGGCGAGCGAGCGATCATGAGATGCATACACAATGGCGTTACTCTTTACATGCTTGGCGATCTTCCATGCGTAGAGCATGGCGGCGCGTTGTTCATCTGACGGCACCGACGTGGTTACGACGCGGACGTCTGCCTCGTTGTAGAGAATAGCATCGGATTCTTGAGCCAAGAAGCCCCCTGCAACTGAACGCAGGTCCATCGACGAAACAGCGCGAAGTGCCTTAGGGTCGGCCACCATCTGGCTAGTGCGTCGTCATCAAAAGAAGGGGCTATAAGGACCTCGGCAAACAGCGAGTGAACTTCATTGGCAAATGCAAGATCGATAGGACGATTTACTGCAATGATCCCGCCAAAGGGGCTAACGTTATCCGTAGCGAATGCCTTGCGATATGCGTCGACAAGATCCATTCCACTGCCAACACCACAGGGGTTGTTATGCTTGACAATGATCACGGTAGGCTCGTCGAATTCTAGACAAAGTCTTGCTGCGGCATCAATGTCGAGGATGTTGTTGTACGAAAGTTCCTTGCCGTGGAGTTGACGGAAGATCTTTGTGAAGGAGCCGTAAAGCATTGCGGACTGATGCGGGTTCTCGCCATAGCGAAGATGTTGGTCAACTCGCAGTGGGACTGCGGTCTCTGCAAGGAATGTGTGACCAAGATGTCCTGCAAAGTACCTGGAGATACACGCGTCATAGTGCGCCGTGTGCGAGTACGCTTCCATGGCAAGTTTTTGGCGGAATGGAAATGGGATCTCGTTGCCAGACTCGAGGTAGGAGATGACTGAGCTGTAGTAGATCGGATTCACGACGATTGTTGTGAACTGATGATTCTTTGCTGATGCTCTAACCATCGCCGGGCCACCGATGTCGATGTTCTCGATAATCTCGTCGTATGTCGATCCCTCGCGAGCAAGCGTCTGTTCAAATGGATAGAGGTTCACAACTACGATGTCGATCTTCTCTATACCATGTTCTTCCATCTGCTGAACATGTTCCGGACTGTCCATAACAGCTAAGAGAGCACCATGAATTTTAGGATGCAAGGTCTTAACGCGACCGTCCATGATCTCAGGGAAGCCTGTGATGTCAGCAACCTTTGTAACGGGTATGCCTTCATCCGCAAGGGTCTTTGCTGTGCCTCCTGTAGAAATGATCTTGATTCCGAGAGCATGGAGGCTGCGAGCAAAATCAATAATGCCGGTTTTGTCTGATACGGAGAGAAGAGCGATCATGGTAGTATGCTAGTGTGCTAATGTGCTAATGAAGGCAAATTACCACATTGAAGATTAGCACATTAGCACACTAGCAGATTAGCACACTAGAAACGCTTCGTCTGCCACGTGAAAACTTCCGCACACTACTGTGGGACCTTGTGAAATCGCGGCACGGCAGGCGTGTGCAACGCTCGAGTGTGCGATAGTGTTCAAGATGCCATGCACAATAGCAAGGCTAGACAGTTCTTCAACCGGCAGGGAGCGCTCGATCATTGGTGCGCATAAATGAATGGTGTGAGCGAGAGGGGCAATTGCATTGAGCATTGCGCCTACATCCTTGTCGGCCATGGCTCCAAAAACGACCTGCATGCTATGGAGATCTCTCCCCGAGGCGATCAACGCTTCACAAAGGGCTGCAACCCCTCCTGGATTGTGCGACACGTCCAAAACAACGAATGGGTTCGTGCTGAGGAGATCGCAGCGCCCGTAGAGACCGGAAGTTGCCTTTACTCGCTGTAATCCGTCCCGAACGTGCTGTTCTTCGATAAAGTAGACTTGACGAATGGCTGGTAACGAGGCAATAACGGTAGCAACATTGTGTGCTTGGTGCTGACCGCACATGTCCGTTGTATAGTATCGTAGGTCGTCATCGTTCACAACACTCATCGTCATTGTAAGGTCGGGGTGTATTGCGTCTACCTCCACAAAGATCGTATCCTCGGCAAACGTAACGGACGTGTGCATTGTCTCGGCTTTCCGCTCAAACACTGATCGTAGCGAACCAAGTGAATCTCGGTGACCGATAACAGCAGGAGCCCCTTCCTTCATGATTCCGGCCTTCTCGCCCGCGATCTGTACAAGGGTGGAGCCGAGATATTCCGTGTGGTCGATGTCGATCTGCGTAATGACGCTGAGGAAGGGCTGGCAGATGTTCGTTGCATCGAGACGACCACCAAGGCCGGTTTCAATGACGGCGATGTCAACCCGGTGGTCTGCAAAATGCTGGAAAGCCATCGCCGTGGTCACTTCAAAGAATGTGCCGCCCATTGATTTGGCTCTATCCATAAGGGGGCGAGCCTTGCGCACTACGTCTTCGTCGGAGATCATGCGTCCATCGATTCGAATCCGCTCATTAAAACTCCGTATGTGAGGAGACGTGTAGAGTCCTGTCTTGTACCCGGCGTGAGTAAGGATAGACGCTAGCATCGAGCACGTGCTACCCTTGCCGTTCGTTCCGGCGACGTGGATAACCGGATAACGAAGGTGCGGGTTATGAAGGGACGCACATAGGTCTGCGATTCGTTCTAAGCCGGGTTTTATGCCAGCGTGGAACGTCATTGCAAAGAGTTCATCAAGAATGGGTTTGAGATCCATAGTGGGAACATAAAAAAAAGGCTCGCCAAATGGCGAGCCTTCGTTGAATGCACAGACGTGCAGTTATACTTTCTTACTCGGGAAGTGGTTCGCTTTCCTCAAGATCTTCAAACGTGGTATTCCCGTTTGCAGATCCATCAGCATTGTACTTATCAGCGTTCGGAACCGGGTGGTTTACGTTGTACGTAGCCACTTCGTCATCCGTACGTGTGCGTAGGTACTCAACAACAGAAAGAACGATCTTCTTTTGTTCCTTGTCGAACTCAACAACCTTCAATGGAAGGTCGTCGCCAACATTGAAGAACTCAGCGATGTTGCGAACCGGGGCAAACGATAGCTGGGATACAGGAACGAAGCCGTCAACGCCTTGCGGCATTTCAACGATAACACCCTTGTCGATCAAGCGAACGATCTTGCCTTCTGTTTCTGTGCCAACGCCGAATTCCCCTTCGAACACGTCCCATGGATTTTCGTTGATTTGTTTGTGACCAAGCGAAATACGACGATGCTCGTTGTCAACAGCCAGAACGACCACTTGAATCTCGTCGCCTTTCTTCACAAACTCACCTGGATGGCGGATCTTCTTTGTCCATGAGAGGTCAGAGATGTGCACGAGGCCATCAACACCGGGCTCGAGTTCAATGAAGACGCCAAAGTTTGTGAGGTTCCGTACTTCGCCCTTATGGACAGAGTCGATAGGATACTTCGCCATGAGGTCATTCCATGGATCCGGCTCGAGTTGCTTCATACCAAGAGCGAGCTTGCGATCACCCTTGTCGATGTTGAGAACAACGGCGTCAACCATTTGGCCAAGAGAAACAACCTGCGATGGGTGCTTAACGTGCTGTGTCCACGACATTTCGCTGATGTGGATGAGGCCCTCAACGCCCTTTTCGATTTCGATGAATGCACCATAGTCAGTGAGCGAGACAACCTTACCACGCACCTTAGCGTTGGCTTCGTACTTGTCTGCGATCTGATCCCATGGATGGGAAGTAAGCTGCTTCATGCCGAGAGAAATGCGCTTGCGGTTCTCATCAAAATCGAGGACCACAACCTTGACTTGCTGATCGAGTTGAACGATCTCGCTTGGGTGCGCTACGCGGCCCCATGAGAGGTCTGTGATGTGCACGAGGCCGTCCACACCGCCAAGGTCTACGAACACACCGAAGTCCGAAATGGCCTTCACTGTGCCTTCGAGTACGAGACCCTTCTCGAGAAGTTCGAGGATCTTTCCGCGCTGCTCGGTGAGTTGCTCTTCGAGAAGAACCTTGTGTGATACAACGACGTTCTCGCTTGGATGATTGACCTTCACAACACGAACGTCGATCGTGCGACCAACCCATGCATCAAAGTCACGCACTGGACGAACGTCGATCTGTGAACCCGGAAGAAACGCTTCGATCCCAAGAAGATCTACAACCATTCCGCCCTTGATGCGACGAAGGATTCGAACTTGGGTAACTGTTTGCGTCTCTGAGAGCTTGAGGATCTCGTCCCATGTCTTCATGAAGTCTGCGCGACGACGGCTGAGCATCAGACGGCCTTCGCCATCTTCGATCTTCTCAACAAAGACGTCTACGCTATCGCCGGGAGCAAGAAGCTCGGCTCCAACGAATTCAGCCCGAGGAACAACGCCAAGCGACTTGAATCCGATATCTACAAGGATCTCGTCGCGTGTTACCGAAACGACTGTTCCGTGAACGAGGTCGTCAGCTTTAAGTGTTGACACCTTGGTGTCAAAAAGCTTCATGAACGCATCGTCGTTCATCGAAGCACCGTCAAGCTCGCCACCCATAAGTGCGGCAACGGTCAAACGCTTTGCTGATTTTTCTGCTACAACTGATGGTGCAGTATTCTCCGATGCAGCTGCAACTGTCTCCATAGAGATGTCATTTGCTGCTTCGATTGTCTGTTCCGACATAATTAACTCCTTGTCAAAACGCCGGCGCGGCCCTCCGCCTTCGTCTTGACCCATTGGGGAATGTGAATGAATGATCAGGCCCGTGGAAGACGGCTAAAATACGGAAAACAGCCATTTATCCACATGGATGAGAACCGTGGGGAGGAATATTCTGATCACCTGTAACTTTGGCACGTGGATTCCTGTTACCACTATATGTACGGTAGTTCCTTACTCTGAGGTCAAAATGGAATGGTTCGATGCATTTGAGGAGCTGATGGCCTCGATCGAACGATATGTTGAAGAAAACGGACAGGCGCCGCGAGAAGTGGCCGTGTCCGCAGACCTCTATGCCTGGCTTTCCGATATCCGCCGAGAGTCGCATTTCCTCTCTGGCGGTGAATCAGGCGACCCAGACCTCCTTCCTACGCCACATGGGCCGGTCCGCCTCGTAATCGATGAGGCCCTGTCCTCTTTCGATATCGTACCGACGCGCTAGCATAAAAGGTCGCGCGATAGCATGCTATCGCGCAACCGCCATGGCGTAACCCCGTAACCCCGTAACCCCGTAACCCTGTAACCCCGTAACCCCGTAACCCCGTAACCCTGTAACTCCGTAACTTCGCTCTATGCGCTCATAGCTCAGATGGATAGAGCAGCAGCCTTCTAAGCTGCGGGCCGCAGGTTCGATTCCTGCTGGGCGCACACGAAACGCTTTCATCGTTCATTTGCGAGGTTCGGCATGGGCTATATGAGTGGCTTTGGCAACGACGTTGCGACAGAGGCCGTTAAGGGGGCTCTTCCTTTTGGGCAGAACTCGCCCCAGAAACCCCCTCTTGGTCTATATGCAGAGCAGATCAACGGTACGGCTTTTACGGCGCCTCGAGCCGTAAATAAGCGTTCCTGGATGTACCGCATACGCCCCTCAGTGGTGCACCGCCCGTATGAACGAATCGACAACGGACTTATCCGTTCATCGCCGTTTAACGAGGTGGAGACCACCCCAAATCAGCTTCGATGGAGCCCCATACCACTTCCTACAACGCCAACGACGTTTGTGCAAGGAATCGTGACAATGGCGGGGAGCGGGGACTTAACGACGCATTCTGGATCGGCCCTGCATGTGTATGCTGCCAATACCTCGATGGTAGATAGCTTCTTCTACAATGCAGATGGCGAGCTCCTCATCGTTCCGCAGCTAGGTTCTTTGCGAATCTTAACGGAGATGGGCATTATCGACGTGGAGCCGCAAGAGATCTGCGTGATCCCGCGAGGTATCAAGTTTAGAGTTGAGGTCAGTGGCCCCGTTCGCGGCTACATGCTAGAGAACTACGGTGCATTCTTGCGCTTGCCTGATCTTGGCCCGATCGGCGCTAATGGTCTTGCCTACCCACGCGATTTTCAGATCCCCGAGGCATGGTTCGAGGAAAAGACCGGTGAATTTGATGTCGTCGCGAAATTTCAAGGAAACCTCTGGCGCGGTACGTATGACCACTCGCCTCTCAATGTGGTGGCATGGCACGGCAATTATGCGCCATACAAGTATGACCTTCGAAGGTTTCAGTGCATAAACACTGTAACGTTCGATCATCCGGATCCTTCCATATACACCGTCCTTACATCTCCGTCTGACTCGCCCGGCACATCAAACATTGACTTTGCGATCTTCCCTCCTCGTTGGATGGTGGCCGAGAACACATTCCGTCCACCATGGTTCCATCGCAACTTCATGAATGAGTATATGGGGCTTATCACTGGCGTTTACGATGCAAAAGAAGGAGGAGGATTCGTCCCGGGT
>JAPLFN010000066.1:0-12236 GCA_026390655.1 Candidatus Kapaibacterium sp. | reverse complement strand
GGGCACGGGCCAGATGCAGACACGTACAAGAAGATGACTGAGGCAGAACTAGAGCCCGTAAAACTAGCAGACACGATGGCATTTATGTTCGAGACACGTTTTGTGTCGAGACCAACTGCATTTGCCATGGCGTCAGCTGAGCTTCAAACTGATTATTGGGAATGCTGGCAAGGATTAGTGCCCGAATTCAAAAAACCCTAGTATATTTGTGGCTCAATTAGCAATGCGAACAACACGGCCAAGTCCCGTGCGATCGTACCAAGCCCAATCCCGCCAGGTCCGGAAGGAAGCAACGGTCAGCATGTGTACGAAGCGCCACGGTCAACTTGGCTGTATTTTTTAATGGTTCGTCGAATACTCATCAGTGCAACAACAGCCCACCTCCGGATAGCTATCACGGAGGACGGTAAGCTCGTTGAGCTGTTCACTGAAACCCCGGATACTGAGCACCACGTAGGGAATATCTACCTCGGTAGGGTAACGAAGATCATCCAGGGGATGAATGCTGCGTTTGTGAATATCGGGCTAGAGCAAGATGCATTCTTGCACTTTAGCGACGTTGATTCCACCATGGAAGACATGGCCACCGATGATGATGAGGACGAACGTCCTGTATCTCTCGCAGTAGAAACGGCGGACGTGGCGCTACGCACATCGAAAGCCGGATCAAACAAGAAGCTTCCAACATTCACGACAAAGCGAAGCGGACAGGTTACCATTAACCTTCAAGCGAAGCAGATGGTGGTTGTTCAGGTAACGCGTGAGGCGTATCACCAAAAAGGTGTTCGAGTAACAACGAAGGTGGGCCTTACTGGACGAAATGTTGTCTTGCTTCCCTTCGAAGAAAATGTTGGAGTGTCGAGAAAGATCTTCTCTGTTAAAGAGCGCAAGCGCCTTCGTAGCATTGCCCGGGAAGTGCTGCCTGAAGGGATTGGCTGCATCATTCGTACAGCCGCCTCAGGCCTTCCAAGCGATGATGTTCAGCGAGACTTCGCATCTCTCCTTGAAGATTGGCGAGAGATGGAAACGGAAATTCGCAATGCAAAGGGGCCAATGCTTCTTCTTCAAGAAGCCAGTGTAGCACACAGCGTGATCCGTGATCTTTTCAAGGACGACGTGTCTCAAGTGGTGGTGGACGATAGGAAGCTCTTTAGAGATCTAAAGACCTATGTTCAACGCACAGCTTCACATCTCGATGGTAAGCTAGAGTTCTTTGCCGATACGAAGCCGATGTTCGATGTCTTCGGCATTGAACGAGATGTGCATTTAACGCACTCTCGACGTGTACCCCTGCAAAGCGGTGGCTCTCTTATCATAGATCACACCGAAGCTATGGTGGTGGTGGATGTGAATTCTGGTCGCGCTTCCAACGAGCGCACGCAAGAGGCAAACGCCGTGAAGACGAATTTTGAGGCGATGCGTGAGGTTGCCAAGCAACTGCGACTGCGTGACATTGGCGGTATGGTGTTGGTCGACTTCATTGATATGCAGCAAGAAGAGAACAGGCGTATGCTGCTTAACGAAATGAAACGGGAGACCTCACGAGATCGTGCGAAGACGATCGTCTATCCGATAACACAATTGGGCATCATGCAGATCACACGGCAGCGTATTCGTCAGAGCATGGCCGAGCGCACGAGTGAAGAATGCCCATTCTGTCTTGGCACTGGAAAGGTGCTTTCTGCATCAAGTACGGTTGCGAGCATCGATCGATGGCTGCGCAATTATCGTGCTCAAACGTGGGGCGTGCGCGTCACCGTTGCAACACACCCATACATCGTGCACTTTATCGAACGAAACAAAGCCACAACTCTCCGACGGTGGTTGCGGACGTACTTTCTTTCTGTCACACTTCGTGAAGATGACGCCATAGAAGCAGGGGAGTTCCGTTGCTACTCTGGCTCAAGCACGAAGGACATTTCTCGCCAGTACTTGTGACGTCCGCCGCTACGGTCCGTCAAATAGCCGTACTCGGGTCCACCGGTTCTATCGGCACGCAGACCCTCGACGTCCTTCACCGTCACCCCGAGCTTTTTTCACCTCGTTGGATCACCTGCAATACCAAGTGGGAAGATCTTGCCGCACAAACACGTTTGTATAAGCCCTACGGTGTAGCTCTCCGAGATGAATCGGCGTGGCAATCTTTTCGCAGTGCGGTTCCGGAATTCACCGGCCCGGTATTGTGTGGTGAAGCCGGCATTTGCGAAGCGGCGGCTGATGTTGAGAACGACGTCGTTATCTCTGCGATGGTTGGCTTTAGTGGCGTGATGCCGACGATGGCGGCTATCCGTGCTGGACACGTTATAGGACTTGCGAACAAAGAGTCACTGGTGAGTGCAGGGTCGATCTTGATGCCGGCTGTAGCACAGTATGAAGCCACTCTGCTTGCGATCGACTCTGAACATAGTGCGATCCTGCAATGTCTAATAGGTGAACGTGCTTCAGATATTGAACGCTTCATCATCACGGCTTCAGGTGGCCCCTTTCGATCATTCACGGCAGAGCAGTTGGAATCGGTTACGCCGGCTATGGCGCTCAAGCATCCGAATTGGTCAATGGGCGCTAAGATCACGGTCGATTCAGCAACACTGATGAATAAGGGGTTCGAAGTCATTGAGGCGCGCTGGCTTTTTGATGTGCCCGCAGAAAGAATCGATGTGGTTGTCCATCCGCAATCGATCATCCACTCCATGGTAGAATTCGTTGATGGCTCGGTAAAGGCTCAGCTGGGGCTGCCTTCGATGCTGGTGCCGATCCAGTATGCGTTGACGTATCCGCACCGCAAGCCCCTTGCCGCTCAACGACTAAACCTTGCAGCGATAGGCCAGCTCACGTTTGAAGCGCCCGATCTGGTGCGATTCCCGTGTGTACGCATTGCCTACGAAGCACTGAAGGCAGGGGGCTCGGCAGGAGCAGTGATCAACGCTGCTAATGAGGTAGCTGTGGCGTCCTTCCTTGCAGGGCAGATGCCATACCTGGGCATCGCCAAAACTATTGAATGGTGCCTCAATTACATAGAACACGTACCTCATCCGTCAATGGATGATGTAATTCTGATCGATGAAGATGCGCGACGTCGCGCAGCAGAGTACATCTACATCACTACTACCAAAACACAACTGTAAGAGTTATGGATTTCATTCAGCCGACAATTGCATTCATCGTGGTTATAGGCGTTCTCGTCTTCGTCCACGAACTCGGTCACTTCCTCGCGGCAAAATGGACAGGCATGCGTGCAGATGTTTTTGCGATCGGAATGGGCCCACGGGTGATGGGCTGGAACAGGAAGTTGGGATTCAGTTTTGGCAAGGTCCCGGATGATCTCGAGCTTGATGGTGGAACGGACTACCGTCTCTGTGCCTTGCCGATAGGGGGCTATGTAAAGATCCTTGGCATGGTGGACGAATCCATGGACACTGATTTTGCGGGACGCCCTGCGGAGCCGTACGAGTTTCGTTCAAAGAAGAATTGGCAGAAGGCAATAGTTCTTAGTGCCGGTGTGATCATGAACTTCCTTCTGGCCATCGCTGTTTTTTGGCTCCTGCCCCTGTTCTACGGGCACGAAGAGATGGCAATCACGCGCGTTGCCTGGGTAGATCCAACCTCTAGTATGTACACTGCCGGAATCATGGCGGGCGATAAGGTAGTAGCCATCGACGGTGTTGTGGTAGAGACATGGGAAGATCTTTCTGAAGGCCTAGGCCTCTCTACAAACTCTGGTATGCGTTCCGTTGTGGTGATGCGTGATGGAGCTCCAAGAACACTGTCTATTGCAAGCTCGGATATCGTTCGCTCTATGGCGCAGGGGGCTGGTCTTGGCCTCTATCCTGCCGATGTAAAGATCTCGTTCGGTGGCGTCGTTACACTTTCACCAGCGGGTCGTGCTGGTGTGCAGAAGGCGGATGTTGTGTTAGCTGTTGATTCGATGCCTGTTCGTGCCTTGCCCCAATTCCAACGCTATGTTCGCGCGCATGCAGGCCAACCCATAACGCTACACGTGGAGCGTAGTGGACAGACCATGCCGATCACGGTAACGGTTGGTACAGACTCAACGATCGGTGTACAACTTGAAGGTGCCTACGTGGGACAGCGTCGCATCGAATCGTTTGCGGTTTTTGAAGCGCTCGTCATGGCGGTGAAAGAAACGGGCAATACTGTAGCGATGATCGGTACGTCGGTGACGCATGTGTTCCGGGGCACAGTTTCCGTAAAGCAGAGTTTTGGCGGACCAATTCAGATCGCCAAGATGGCTTCGAGAAGTTCGGAGCTCGGACTTGAAGCATTCCTGCGTTTTATGGCCTTGATTTCCATCTCTCTAGGGGTAATGAATCTGCTGCCATTGCCAGGGCTTGATGGTGGACACCTCGTGTTTGTCGGCATCGAAGCCGTCATCCGTAAAGAGATCTCGACAAACATCAAGATCCGCTTTCAGCAAGTAGGCATCGCACTCTTGCTCGGTCTGATGGCCTTTGTCTTCTACCTCGATCTTACGCGATAAGGGGCTCAAAACAATGCGCATCCTTGTTACGAACGACGATGGTATAGATTCTGCCGGTATCTACGCACTTGTGCATGCAATGCGGCGCCTCGGTGAAGTTGTTGTTGTTGCTCCCGATAGACAGCAGAGCGCGGTTGGACACGCTCTAACCGTGGCAAGCCCCTTGCGAGCAACTCAGGTCCATCGTGACGGTGAGGTCTTTGGTTGGGCAGTAAGTGGCACGCCTGCGGACTGCGTCAAACTCGGCGTGAGCACATTGCTAGAACATCGTCCGGACATGGTCGTGAGTGGCATCAACCACGGATCGAACACAAGCGTCAACGCAATCTACTCGGGCACTGTAAGCGCGGCAACGGAAGGCACACTCATGGGCATCCCATCCATGGCCATATCCCTTGCTACGTTTGATGAAACGGCAGACATGACGCTTGCCGCGGAAGTGGCATACGACGTTGCCTCACGATTGCGAGACCTTGCTCTGCCACCCGGAACTTTGTTGAATGTGAACGTGCCCCCGATCGCCCGAGAGAACTACAAGGGGCTTCGTGTGACGAGGCAAGGGCACAGTGAATGGAAGGACTCATACGACGTACGCACGGATCCTCAAGGCAAGCCCTATTACTGGCTCACCGGTGAGTTCGTGACTGTGAAGGAAGTTGAGGACGCCGATGATATCGTTGTGAAAGAGGGTTGGACTGCGATCACGCCGATTCACTACGAGCTTACAAATTTTGCTGTGTTGGAATCACTACGTACTCGATTCTAGGGCTTGTTTTCGCCAGCTAGTGCGGCGATCTCCGCTATCGTTAGCGCGCGATCATAGATCCGGACATCGTCCAACGATCCAGGGATCGTTCTCTCAAGTCGTGGCGAACCGGACTCATCATACGGCTGGCCGCCGATGTACAGCTTGTTGCCACTGTGTGACCCACGGTAGATACATCCCATTTTTTGTGAGACCTGAACTCCATCAACGTACAGCGTGAACGTCATAGCGGACATGGACCACACATAGCATAGGTGGTGCCACGAGCCTATGAAGTCACTGTTGGATAGTCGAATTCGGTCATTCGGTGTCGAGCCCGCATTGGCCCCTTGAATTAGATATGCATCGAGATTTGTACCGGCATCATGGTTCCACTTTATGAGATATCCATCGCTAAAATTGTCCACCTTCCCAATGATATGCGTCCACGGATCTTTGCCCGATGCACGATCTCCATTGATCCAGAACGAGATCGTCATGGCCTGCGTGGGCTCCAGACGTGTTGCATTGGCGTTTGGAACGTAGATATGACCGGCCACTCCGTCAAAATGGGCCGCTTTACCGGCGGCAGCATTCCTGCCGGGTACCCATGTTACACCGGTGACCGGAACACCATCGAGGCCACCCGAGAAGGCGTTCACCGCATTGCCCTCAAACTTGTATCTCACTACGAGACCCTTTGTCGTGATTCCGTTCTCGTCAACATCCGGGGTAGTATTCGTTGAACTCTCGCTGCACGAGAGAAAAACGATGGAGGCAAGCGCCGCAAGTGCTGAGAATCGTGTCATGAGTCGGATATTTGCCGTGAAACATTTGAGGCCTGAGTGAACAAATATATAAACGCCGAGCTTTTACACGACATCGACGCACACGCGAAGCGTCTGCGTTTTATGTATCGTATCAAGGGGTTTGGCTACGAACGCGCTATTGAGCTGCCGTTGCTTGCAGAAAAACTAAAACCATTGTTTGATAAGCCCCTTCGCTATCTCGATATCGGCACCGGTCCATCGATCTTCCCATCGTGGGTGGCCTCAAAGACAAACTGGGATGTTACGTGTCTCGACAAATTCACATGGGTAGAAACGCAGAACGAATACGCCCAGAAGCTTGGTCTGGATCCGCAGCGCTTTCATGTTGTCGTGCGCGATTTTCTGGAAGCTGAACTCGAGCCGGAATCGTTTGATGTGATCACGAATATCTCTGTGATCGAGCACTTTGAAGGGGCTTTAGATTCTGTAGCAATGGAGAAGAGTGCGCGACTGCTCAAGCCGGGTGGCATCTATCTCCTTACAACACCATTGAACGAAGGCTATGCGCGCGATTGGTACCTGCAGCAAGATGTCTACGGTGAAAAGTTTACGTCGGAGCCTGTTTTCTTCCAGCGTCATCATGACGTTGCGTCATTCAATGAGCGAATCGTAAAAGCCTCCGGACTCATCGAACGCGAGCGCATCTATTTCGGTGACTACGACGAACCATTCTTTAACGATCGCATCGTTGAAAAGAGGGGGCTAGGAAAAATCGCGCGAACACTCTTGCAGATGAATACCGTAAAGCATGCGCTTGCACACGGTAGCTACCGTGACGTTCCTGTTTCTATGCCCGGCATGAAGATCTACACATCCGCGGGCGTGTGCGTGGTGATGACGAAGGAGTAGTTACCAGTTACGAGTTACTTGCCTTCTTGTGAGAGAATATAAATCTCCTTTAGAGTCAATACCCGATCGTAGATCCGTACATCATCGATTGCTCCCGGGAATGAGCCAATGTCCCCAGTTCCACCCGTAGCACCGTAGTCGTAGCCACCAATCTCCAATGTTTCTCCACTATGGGATCCTTGGTAACGACAATCCTTCTTTACTGCGCGTGGAGAGCCGTCCGCATACATGGTCATTTGACCTGTGGCTTTGGACCAGGTATAGACAATGTGATGCCAGTCTCCGATGAATTCATCGTTGTTTATTCCGGCTAAGTCGAACGGTGTTGTCGCGCCAGACGCCCCTTCTACAAGGTACAGGCCTAGGGTCTGCTCACTATTGTGATTCCACTTCATGTAGAAGCCATTACCATAGGGTGCCGCCTTAGTAAGGATGTATGACCAAGGATAGATCCCTGCGCCCTTATCTCCCTTAAGCCATAACGAATACGTAAAGGCATCCTTCGTCTCAAGCCGCGTCCCACGAGCATTTGGTACACGAACGAAAGCTGCTACGCCATCGAACTTAGCGGCCATCCCGGCGGAGGAACTGCGACCGCTGGCAAAGACGACGCCACGGAGAGGTGTGCCGTTAAAGCCGTTCCCGCTCGCATCTGTAGCATTGTCATTGAAAGGGTAGTAAGCAACAAGGCCAAGTACAGGAATCTGATCTATTGGTGTAGCAGGGCTTGCGGGATCACTGCTGCAAGCGATCAAGCCAACGCAAGCGCTAGCGATAAGTAGTGTGACTGAGACTTTACAATTCATTGCTATACCCAAGAGTGTTGAAGCTCAAACGATTGACAGTTTTCTCTAGACGCAAGCTACGCAACGTACGTGTGAATTCTATTTTAGAAATTCAGCTATCTGGTAGGCCTTAAGGACTGCTTGATACGTATCAGAAAGATTTGGCAATACCATAGGAATTGCGCCGCTTTGAACTTGCTCGATCGCTTCCCTCAGTATTTGCGACAGATTCAAGTGATTGCCAGATTGGAAGAGTATACATCCCTCTGGTCTTGGCACGCAATCAGATCCAATCGCCCAGGTGCCTAGCTCGAGCGCCTCAGAAAGGGTAAGTGACGGGCCACCCTCCGTTCTAGTTGGACGAATCACGATGTCCGCGACTTTAACGAGTGGTAGGATTGGGCTTTGCAATCCTCGAATAATCGTGATTCGATTGTCTCCTTCGTACAACGATCGTAAGTTGGCGTCAATATCTGCATTTACAACGTGACCCAAAACGAGGCAAAGTGCAATCGATGGATCGTCGATAGCGCGGAATGCACGGACAAGAACATCTAAGCCGTAGAGGTCCTCGCCACGATATGAGACCAGTCTACCCGCGTTTGCAAGAAGTTTGACTGGAGCTCGCTTCCATTCTCGAGCAATATCTTCATGCAACACTGCGTTTTGCTCCCATTGTGAGATGGGGAGGTTTGACGCAATCGTGGTTATGCGAGAGCGTGGGATGCGTAACGTGGACGAGACTGAATCAGCTACTTCGTCGCTGATTGCTATGATTACCCTTGCCCTTCCATACACATTGGATAGTTCTTCTCGGACGTGTCGATCCACGAACTCTTGACGTTCTCGAAAGGAGTGTACAGAAACTATGTATGGTGTCTTCCGAACGTTCCAGATGCTGCCAAGCATTCGAGCCCATCGGTGATTCCCTTCGTCAGTATGATAGTGCGTAGGAACGCGTCGGAGTTCTTGCCAGGGCTTCCA
This sequence comes from Candidatus Kapaibacterium sp., assembly GCA_026390655.1. Taxonomy (GTDB): domain Bacteria; phylum Bacteroidota; class Ignavibacteria; order Kapaibacteriales; family Kapaibacteriaceae; genus UBA10438. The sequence continues at coordinate 3,545 of JAPLFN010000066.1, read as the reverse complement.
TTTTCGGATGTCTTGCAGACCAGAAGGGATACCGCCAAGAGAGGATCCGTGGGCGTCAACTCCATGCCGTCCCAACATTTCAAGCAGTCGAACGCAATGCAATGCAACTCCTCCAAAAGGAGGTGGGAATGGCCCTAGAACACGAACGTCTGGCATTGTTAGCCTGAAATCAAAGCACGCAGAGATGCTGTGTGGTCATCGTGAACAAAGGCTAGGTTCTCCATAGCATGTGAAGCATCTACCGCTGAGGACTTAAGGGTTCCGTTGTCGTTAATAGTGTATGGCCTATAACCCTTCAAGGCAAGCATTTGCTTAAACTCTGGTGTGGAGAACTCTCGTGCAGCCTGAAGTGAATCGCTCATCTCCATTACAATGATTGGGCAGAGTTCACGAAGAATGCGCTCAGCTCCCAAGATCACCTCAAGCTCTCCACCTTCTACATCGATCTTAATCAGTCGGAGGTTCGAAATCTGATTATCCAACAAATACGTGTCCAGCGTGACTGAAGGGATCTCAACAAAGTCATTAGAGACGTTCACGCCGTTTGGTATCGTGCTGTGTGTGCCCGAGTTGTGGTCATGACTAAGGTATAAGCGGAGCACGCCATTGACATTCGAAGCAGCTTTCTCAACAATCGATACGTTTACGCCGGGATTCAAAGCGATATTCGAGCGAAGTCGCTCAAGATTGTGGGACTCTGGTTCGAAGGAAACCACCCGCACCGGCTCAGGATGAGCAGTTGCCATCGCAAGCGTGAGGTATCCTATCTGAGCGCCAATATCGAAAGCCGTGTCCCCAGGCTTGAGCACTGATCTTATAAATCGAACAGTTGGCAATTCGTAACTGCCAAACAAATAAAGGTGTGCCTGAAGAAACTCTGTGATGTCCAGACGCATTTTGATTCCATAACGCAAAGATGCGATCGCGAACGTCTGAATTTTAGGAGCAAAGTGACGAAAGTATAGCTCTGTAAGAATCCGAAATTTACCACGCTCAATTGGGTAAAGTCTTGTGGCCAGATGAAAAAGGCGATGTAACATTCAGTATGGATCCAAAAGGTCAAAGCAAGAATAAGAGTATCGCAAATTATCGGAATAATGGCTAAGTAATCGAAGATATTGGTTGATGCCCTACTCTTCCGACCATCGAAGTTTTCTCTTCAACGGGTCCCACTGCCAGTGTGGACCCGTTGTTGTTTGTGTTACTCCGCCAAGGACACAGGTGGCACTCCCTTCCCGTATAGACTGGAGCTGTTTCCGCTCACGTAAGATCTGTGCATCACCCCAACCATAAACGTTGTCGTCCAAGGCAATAAACGCTTGCACGAGGTCTTCAGATTCTACAAGCCCCCTATCAAGGATCTCCTGAACGAGCTCCTGGGGCCTGCCAAGGCCGGTCTGCGTGCTAGGAAAGCGTTGTAGGTGCGCCATGAGCGCAGTCTTCAATGGCTGAAGTCGGGAAGGGGCTTGATCAAGGAGATCTTGGAGAGAGGAAGGGTCGGACGATGAATATGCCCTCCAGCATGAACCGATGAAGACTCGATCCATCGTATTCAATGCAATCGTTCGGTCTCTCAGATCCCACGTCAGCTCAGGTACAGATCCGAGTTGCGACACCAGAAAGAGAAAATTGATACAGCAGAATAGATCCGTGTCAAAGTGCAGGACAACTCGTTCCCAGCCACCCCCTATGATCTTCTCAAACACACCCTCCACGGCCATTGTATACTCTTCGGGGCTTGTGCTATATGCAGTAGTGACAAACTCTCTTCGGATCTCGAACAGGTTGAGTGGGCGTTGTTGCGCCGGCCCATCGGCTCAGGATGTGCTCATACCCCTGTGCTCGAAGACGCGAAACATCTTCGTCCCCACTCGCGATATGCAGGGTTAGAACGGCCATTGGGCAACGATGGGGAGAGTGGCTACTGAGATGAGTGTTGTCACGAGTATAGCCTGTGCAAGTGTCGACTCGTCGAGACCATACCGTTCCGCAAAGACCATCGTGAGCATCATCGTTGGCATGGCAGACTCGAGCATCGTGGCACGGAGGATGTCGGGATCGTGAATGAAAAATTTGGCAAGGGCCACCACCACTGCAGGTACGATAACCAGACGGATCAGCGCAACCGGGGCAAGTACGGGCAACATTGAAAGACGTGGCCAACGCAATGCAAGGCCAATGCTGAAGAGCATCAACGGAGCTACAACACGTCCGGCAGCAGTGCATGCATCTAGAACAAAAGGCGCAATGGGAATGTGTGTGATGTTCGCAAGGAGCCCAACACCAACAGCAATGGTAGGGGGCATGCGTAGCGCCTGAAGAACACCGGCGCCTAGTGTATGCTTCTCTCCGCGTGTTCCGTACTCAACGGCAACGACGGTGCCTAGTGTAAAGAGTAAGGGTGTCATGCCGAGGTAGTCAAACAGTATAGGAATACGTCCTACATGATCGCCGATAACGGCCGTCGTGATCGGAAGACCGAGATACATCGCATTGCACCACGTTGCAGAGATGATAAGTGCGCCAATCGTTGGCGGACTGAGACGGCTACGAAGGAGCCGAGCAAAGACGATCCATGACAGAGCAAACCCTACCACAACCGAAGAGATAGAAACAAGAGGCACGGTCCATATGTCGCTGCCGAGCGGTGCCGAGACTAACACGCCAAAGGTCAAGAGCGGAACAAAAACATTCAGAACCATCGATCCAATTGCACCTCGAACCACAATGGGGTCGGGAACGCCGGGGATTCGACGATACAAAATTCCGCAGGCCAAGAGAATGCCAAGTGTTGCGAAGACGTTGCCCATGAAGCCTAACATACGATGTAAATGCTCTGAGAACCGTGTAATAGTACTCTGCCATCTACAGGCATACGTTTGCTTAACAATAGAGCGCAGCAGCACATGGAGGTCCTCATGCAAATCAGAACGTTATGCTTGCTCAGTCCGAGGGATGCGGACAGAGCACGATCAATGACGCTTTCTTGTACAACACACGACGTTGTTGTGGTTGGCGTAACGAACGATGTGAAGGAGGTGAGAGCGATGATCAGATCTACTCGACCAGATCTTGTACTCTACGACCCGTCGCTCGATAACGGAGAAATGCTTGTTCGTTGGCAAGAAGATGTTGGGCTTATGCCCGTTCTGGTCTGCTGGACGCATGAGCCGGCCTATGCCGTGCTTGCGTTTGAGGCAGGAGCGGCACACTATCTTATGGACCTGTGTTCGCCGCTTGACGCTGATCTAGCCATTGAAAGATGTGCGCGGAGAATTGCTAGGCGAAGCCTTCCTATGAAGTTGGCAGAGCGTGCGCCAGACGCCCCGTATCAATCAAATGTGATCTCGTTGCCGGTTACGTCCGGTATTGAAGTGCGTCAGCGCGACAAGATCGTTCATGTGCATGGAGAGGGAAACTACACGCGTGTGATCTTCGAAGGCGAGCCGTCGATCATCCTCTCGCGAACGATCGGTGACTATGAGCCGGTTCTTCAGCGGGCGGGATTTCTGCGGGTGCATAGGTCACACCTCGTAAATCTCTTT
>JAPLFN010000039.1 GCA_026390655.1 Candidatus Kapaibacterium sp. | reverse complement strand
CGACATTTCCCCGGTTCTCTGTGAGCAATTGTCTCATCCTGATTTCCCCTCGGTTTTTGAACGGTATTGCGAGGAACATGGTGAGCTAGCTCGAGTAGATAGGTCTCACATGGAACAAGAGGGGGCTCCAGATGAGATCATGCACCTCACAGATGTTTGGGAAAAATGGTATGCAACATGTTGGGCTGACTTTAGTGGGCCGTACAACTCAGATATTGTTGGGCAGTTTAAGCGACTGCAAGATGCCGGTGCAATAGAGATCATGACATGTGGCGTTACGCATGGCTACCTTCCACTCATAGCTGAAGATGCAAGCGTTGACCTACAAGTAGAATTAGCTGTACGATCCTATGTTCATCGCTTTGGTCGGCGGCCGCGGGGCATCTGGCTTCCGGAATGTGCATATCGTCCGTCCTATCCATGGCGAACACTTCTCCAGGTATCTAGTTATGCCGTTGCTAGAAAACGCGATGGCGTTGAACAGGTTCTTGCTCGTCACGGATTGGATTTCTTTGTGACTGATGAAGGGGCTCTGGATGGTGCTAAGCCTATTGGCGTTAGAGGTCCTGACGGAGCTCGAACGTCGTATGAAGAATCGTATGGAGTTGCGAGAGAAATCCTCGATGAGAAGAGCGTCTTTGATCTCTTCCGTGTTAGCGCAACAGATCACGGAGAAAGTGCGGCAATATTCACGCGTCACATGCAGATCGCTTTGCAAGTATGGAGTGGAGAATCGGGCTATCCCGGAGATCCGGACTACCTCGACTTTCACAAAAAGTACTTTCGGTCAGCGCTACGCTACTGGCGTGTAACCGACGTGAAGGGTGATATGGGGATGAAGCAGCCCTATGTGCCTGAGTGGGCCGAGAACAAGGCGAAATCACACGCATTGCATTTTCTGAACATTCTTGAAGTAGCATTAAAACATCGGATGGCAACAACAGATCGGTTGCCAACCCTCTGTCTGCCTTTTGATACAGAGCTCTTCGGACATTGGTGGTTTGAAGGCCCTGCCTTCCTTGAGAATGTTCTGCGCGGCATTCATGCATCTCCATTTCTGTCCACAACAACCGCGTCCGAACAGTTGGATAAAGTTCTGCCGGCGTGCGAGATTGCTCTACCCGAATCGTCGTGGGGGAAGAACGGCAACGATTCTGTGTGGATGAATCCAGAGAATCAGTGGACCTGGGAGAAGGAGTATCAACTCGAACGCCGTATGAGGCTTCTTTTTGAGAAGCACCCAGTTCGTACTTGGGATGCAACAATGCGCCGCATCGCCAAAAATGCCATCCGTCAACTGCTACTCTTGCAAGCATCGGACTGGCAGTTTCTCATCTCAACGTTCTCGGCGAAAGAATATGCTGAGATGAGATTCCATAATCATCTTGAAGACGCAAGGCGACTCTGTGATCTTGTTGAACGATATGGGGTTTCGAGAAAACTCGAGCTTAATGAATATTTTGATCAACATGGCAACTGATATCTCAATTTTCGTCGTTGTCGCTAAGCAGATGCGCATCTATCAGTGGGTGAAGAATCTTCTGCTTTTCGTCCCTGTAGCACTTGCACATCGTATCACTGATGCTCAAGCACTGATATCGTGTGCATTGGGTTTTGTTGCATTTAGCTGTGCGGCGTCTGCGGTCTATGTTGTGAATGACATTGTAGATCTTGAGCACGACAGGACACACCCGCGGAAAAAGAGTCGTCCTCTGGCAGCTGGACAATTGTCATTTCGTGGTGCCATGCTCATTACCGCGGTTTTGCTCGCGGTTTCTGCCTACATCTCTATAGGCCTCATGCCAGTCTCTTTTTTAATGTGGCTTGGTTTCTACGCCGTTGTAACTACAGCATACTCTTTCTTTCTAAAGCGAATAGTGCTCGTTGACGTGATCACTCTTGCAGGTCTTTACTCTCTGCGAATGGCTGCCGGCGGTGCTGCCGCGGACGTTCAAGTGTCCACATGGTTGCTCGGCTTTTCCTTGTTCCTGTTTATGAGCCTTGCCTTCTTAAAACGGTACACGGAGTTGCTCGATACGATAGAACGCGACGGACGAACTGTTTCTGGCCGAGGGTATCATGCAGGAGATGCAGAATTTGTCTTGGTAGCAGGGGCATCGCTCGGATTTGTTGCTGTGCTTGTGTTTACCCTGTACGTTAACGGACCACAGGTGCAGTCGCTTTATACACGACCATACATGATGTGGCTCATCGCCCCCTGCCTTGTCTATTGGCTCAGCCATCTGTGGCTGACGGCCCATCGAGGGGGGATGCATGATGACCCGATTGTATTCGCAGCACGAGACGTTCCATCGTGGGCCGTTGGAGTCGCGATAGCTTCAATTGCCGTCGCCGCATCACTTTGATGTCTCTGAACACCACAACATCGTGGGGACGTTACCCATCTGCCACACCGCACAATGTTGTGGATCTTGCGTGGCCTAGTGATGCCGGCGTAACTCCATCGAACTCTCCAATGCTCGTCTATGGACTGGGGCGATCGTATGGCGACGTCTGTCTGAACGATGGAGGCACAGTCTTTCGCACGGATCGCTGTGATCGTATGATCGCATTTGATCGAAGTAGTGGTCTTCTTAGGGCGGAATCCGGACTTTCCATTGCAGACCTTCTTGGACTTGTTGTTCCACATGGGTGGTTTGTCCCGGTGACTCCCGGAACAAAACACGTCACTCTTGGCGGTGCTGTTGCCAATGACGTGCATGGCAAAAATCATCATCGTGTTGGTACGTTCGGATGTCATGTAACCGCATTTGAACTGATCCGGTCTGATGGCACACGGAACCTATGCTCGCGTACTGAGAATCGTGAACTGTTCAGTGCCACTATTGGTGGGCTCGGTCTAACTGGACTTATCACGTGGGTGGAGATACAGTTAATGCCGATCTCGTCGCGAACGATTCATGAAGAGAGTATCAAGGTGTCTTCTCTCGCCGAGGTAGTGCGCGTAACAGAGGAGTCCGACAAGGATTGGGATTATACCGTGAGTTGGATCGATGTTTTGGCTACGGGTCCGCGAATGGGCAAGGGGCTTGTGTTACGTGGCAGGTTTCAACGTGAGGCAGACAGCACCCTCTCTACTCACGTTGCTAAGCCCCTTCTTAACGTGCCAATCGAAGCGCCCTCTTGGTTACTGAGTAGACCCACTATCAAAGTGTTTAATACGCTCTGGTATCTCAAACAAATCAGAAGACGTCAACAAAGATCGATCGACCTTGAGAAGTTCTTCTATCCTCTAGATGCTGTTGGTCGCTGGAATCTTCTCTACGGCAAGCGCGGAATGCTGCAGTATCAGTGTGTCGTTCCATTCAATGGCGGTGTTGAAGTTCTGCGAGACATTCTTACAGTAATGCAAGGGGGTGGCGTGTCATCATTCCTTGCAGTTGTTAAGAAGTTCGGTGACATGCGCTCTCCCGGAATATTATCTTTTCCGAGACCGGGCCTGACGTTAACACTCGATATGCCGAATACTGGTAGACGGCTTTTTGACGCCCTCGATGTTTGTGATGATCTGGTTGTTCAGGCTGGTGGTCGCGTCTACGCGGCCAAAGATGCTCGTATCAAGGGGCGTGTCTTCCGCGCGATGTATCCTGAGATCAATGGCTTCCTTCCGTACATCGATCCTTCTTTTTCGAGTTCGTTCTGGCGGAGAATTCAATCAGATACTCAAGGTTTGATGTGAAAGTGGAGACGAAAACTGCAGTTATCATTGGCGCAACGTCTGCGATAGCGCAAAGCGTTGCTCGACTCCTGGCTGAGCGGGGAATTCGATTTTTTCTTGTAGCACGCAACGAAGTACATATGCGCTCTGTAAGCGCCGATCTACTTTCTCGTGGCGCTTCGGGAGCCAGTCTTTTTGTTGCTGACCTACGAATGCGGGATGTTCACGCAGATATCGTGGCGCGGTCAATCGCTGAACTAGGAAAGATCGATCTCGTGTTCATTGCCCACGGAACCCTGCCAGATCAGTTATTGCTCGATCATGATATTGATGCTACCCTCGATTGTTTCATGACCAACGCCGTGAGTGTGATCTCGCTGTCGCATCGGTATGCGTCTGTTCTCGAAGAGCAGGGAAGTGGATCGATTGTCTGTCTTTCATCAGTTGCTGGAGAGAGAGGTAGACGCAGCAACTACACGTACGGCGCATCGAAGTCAGCGATCACGGCCTTCTATTCGGGACTGCGCTCACGCCTGGCCCCTCTAGGCGTCAATGTCCTTACGGTAAAACCCGGACCGGTAGACACGCCAATGACCACGAATGTTGCAATGCCGATGAAGGCAGCAGTTGGTGTTGTCTCCGCAGATATCGTTCGTGCGATCGATAAACGAGCATCCGTTGTATACACTCCGGGTGTTTGGCGTCTGATTATGGCGGTTGTGCGCGCCATCCCTGAAGGGATTTTTATGAAGATCAAGTCCTAACCAAAAAAAACGATCGGCTACATTGTGTAGCCGATTGTGATAGTCAACCTGAAAGGCGTCAGTGTTATAGCGCGGACACAGAGAAATCGATCGTCACGTCCAGCTTACCTTGAATGAATGACGCAGAAGCCGGGCCTGTGTTGAAGGATCCATACACGGCATTAAAACAGAACTTTGGACGGCGAGGAATGAGCTTGATCGCATCCTCAAAGTCTGTGTTAACAGGCACTGCCATACGTCCGGCCAAGAGGTCGGATAGCTTAACATTTGTGAAGGTGCCAAGGTTATACACCCTTGCATCGCCATAGACGGGATCAAAGGTCAACGTGAAAGAACACGTTGAGAACGTTTGGTCTGCAGCTGTTCCAGAAGTGAACACAGGATTCGTCAGCGTAGTGATCTGGAAAAACGCCTCTTTCACCTTCCCGCCGGAGATCTTATCCTTATTGTCCATAAAATCCTTATTCGTGGACATATCAGTGCACGACTGATCTGTTTTCGGAATAGTTGGATTGTCAGACTTTGGCGAGACACTAATGGTTATCGGAACAGAGAACGTTGCTGCCTTAGAGATTTCTTCACAACCGGAGAAGCCAATCGACGAAACGGCTATCGCCACTATAAACGCAACGGCACTGACACGAGATTTTCATGAGAAAAGCCTCTGAGAATGTGGAACTGTTGTTCCAAACATATCCAGAGGGCTCGTTTCTCACAATGACATTAATCAATCTTTTTTTTGGCTGGCTAGCCCCTTATGAGGGATTAAGAGCCAGACCCTCAGTTCCTGTATCGGTATCCTTAGACTCTTCTGGGGAGGGGGCTGGTGACGACGCTCTCATTTTCTCACGGAAAGAGGCCACATCCTTGATGATCGGTTGCAATTCCTCGCCACGGATCAATGCGTCCAGTTCATCACTATCCAAAATCTCATGTTCGATGAGAGCCTTGGCGCAACGATGGAGCAGGTCGAGATTGTCGCGCATCAGCTGGACGGCGATCCGCTCGGACTCCACAATAAGCCTCCGTACTTCGCCATCGATCGCTCTTGCGGTCTCTTCAGAATGATCTCGAGGCTGAGAGATTTCGCGGCCGAGAAATACTTCGTCATGTTGGCTGGCATAACGAACCGGGCCAATAATGTCGCTCATGCCAAACTCACACACCATTTTCTTGGCGATCGTGGTTGCACGCTCGAGATCGTTGGACGCTCCGGTATTGAGCTGGTCAAAGACCACCCGTTCTGCAGCACGTCCTGCAAGAAGCATAACAAGACGAGTCTCAAGTTGATCCCTGCTCATCGTGTGCATTTCTTCATTCGGCAAATAGGACGTTACACCAAGAGCGCGACCACGGGGGATGATTGTGACCTTATGTACCGCATCACCTAGCTTCACCAATTTGCCGGCAAGTGCGTGGCCTATCTCGTGATACGCAGTTGTTTCTTTTTCCTTGTCACTCATAACCATGCTCTTGCGCTCTACGCCCATGATCACTTTGTCTTTAGCGCTTTCGAAGTCGAACATCGTTACTTCTTGACTGTTTCTGCGAGCGGCTAACAGTGCAGATTCGTTGACAAGGTTCGCTAGATCGGCGCCACTCATTCCCGGTGTACCTTTGGCGATCACTTCTAGATTCACATCTTTCGCGATCGGAACCTTCCGCGTGTGTACTCGAAGGATTCCAAGTCTTCCGGGCATATCCGGGCGATCCACTACAACCTGGCGGTCGAAGCGACCGGGACGTAACAGGGCAGGATCCAAGACGTCGGGACGATTTGTAGCTGCGATGATAATGATGCCGGAATTCTGTTCGAATCCATCCATCTCCACTAGAAGCTGATTCAATGTCTGCTCGCGCTCGTCGTGTCCGCCACCGACGCCTGCGCCACGATGGCGACCAACAGCATCGATCTCGTCAATGAAGACAATGCAAGGTGATTGCTTTTTTGCTTGTTCAAACAGATCGCGAACTCGGCTAGCACCAACGCCAACGAACATCTCAACAAACTCTGCGCCAGAGATCGTGAAGAACGGAACGCCTGCTTCTCCGGCCACTGCGCGGGCCAGAAGTGTTTTGCCCGTACCCGGAGGGCCAAGGAGGAGAACTCCACGCGGAATCTTGCCACCGAGACGAGTGAACCTACTTGGATCTCGTAGGAACTCTACGATCTCGCGTAACTCTTCCTTGGCCTCGTCTGCCCCCGCAACGTCAGTGAAGTTGACTTGAAGATTTGCTTCGGTGAGCAATCGGGCCTTACTGCGACCAAAAGAAAAAATGTTCTTTCCGCCACCTGCTCCACCGGCTTGCATGCGACGGCTAATGAAGAAGAATGCAACGAGAAGGAGAGCCCATGGGAGCAATTGAACAAGTGACACCCACCATGGTGAGTCGCCACTTTCATAGGACCACCCGATGCCATGTTCACGCCACAGAGCTTCCGTTTGCGAATCAACGACTCCAAGTTTTGTACGGAAGTTCTTTACCTCGATCGTACGATTGTCACGTTGGATCGTGATGCTCTCTTTCAAGGTCCCGCGAAATTCAAAATCATTGAGTTGCGTTTTTGTGATCGTAGCGTATTGCACACGATTCGCATTCACAACTTCCATGTATTCATTGAATGTCAATTGGAACTCTTGCCGTTGTCCATTGGACATCAACATTCCAACCATTACGAGGGAAACAAGTATACCAACCCATATCAAAACGTTCCGAAGAACACGTGATACAGTAAGGTCATTGTCGTCTTCGGAGTCGCGCTTTGGGCGCTGCGGGCTTTTAGGGGTTCCGTTCATGGGCGCATTGACGTGTGGCGGGGGATTTTCATGCTATGGTCTCTTCTGAGGCTACCCAAACGGCATCTAATTGTCGGCCTTGACCGGCATAGTCCATTCCGTAGCCCACAACGAAGTCGGGGGCGATCTCTCGCCCAACGTAGTCTACGGTGGTTTGTGATTCTGTGTGCATTGACGGCTTGCTGAGGAGAGCTGCTACAGTGATGCTCTTTGGATGAAGGCCACTAAGGTGCTTGATAAGTTCGCGAATTGTGGTTCCGGTATCTACGATGTCCTCGATGATCATCACATTTCGATCAGTGACTTCGGTCAACAGTCCCTCGATTGAAAGGGTTCCTGAGCTCTTCATTGCATTGCCGTAGCTGGAGGCCTTCGTGAACTCTACTGTTATTGGGATCGTTAACTGGCGTATGAGGTCCGACGCAAAAACCATGGCGCCTTTTAAGATCACCAAAACCGTGAGTTCTTCTCCGGCGAAGTCACGATTGATTCCGAGGGCGATCTCTCTAACCATTTCCTCGATCTCATCCTTGCGGATATACGGCCGAAATGTACGGTCGTGAACTCGAATCCTGTGATCAGGCGAGATGATGGAATTTTCTTTCATACGCTCACGGTAAGTGTCAAAATTTCACTCGTCATCGATGTTACACGTGTACGTTCGGCAGTCCGAATACCACACACCCATACAATACCCTCGTCATCACAAACCACCCGGATGGATCGGCGATCAGCGTGGGGGACCCGATGATTCGTAAGCAGATCGCTTACAAGCACCGTCCCATCAAGACCAAACGGCTGAAATCTATCTCCGTCCTGCCATGGTCTCCAGACAATCACCCCGCGCAATGAAGACAGATCGAGATATGCCACCTGAGGATCAGCCAGCGGTTGAACGCCAAGGACACTCCTACGCTCAACAGACAGCGATTGCGAACCTGCAACATACGCCCCATCACGTTCGATGACAACTTGTGGGAATGGAGCTTCTCCCGTCATCTTCGTGATCAGAATGTGATCTCGTTCGCGAATCGCGATGCGTCCCTCACCAAGCGACGCACTTGAGCCTGCTTCGGCTTCTAGGAGGTGCGAAATTCGAGGTACGTCATTATGGGAACATGGTACGGCTGCACGGATGATCTCGCGCACAAGCCCGGGCGGCAGACCGAGCAGGGAATCAACGAGAAGAGTCAAATCTCCATCCACCGACAAAGACGTTACTGACGGCAGCGTGTCCTCAACAACGCTGCGGAGCACTGAATCTGCATCGCGGATAAGCTCGCTCGAGCGAAGTAGTCTCCCAGCAACGGTAGGACCAAACACTTCACGCAACGCCGGCATGACAACTGCGCGCACATGATTGCGTAAATACTGTACGTCCGAATTGCTCGAGTCCTCGCGCCACTGTAAGCCCCATACCGAAGCAACGTCGTGTATCTCGGAACGGGTGAACTCGATAAAGGGGCGAACGATTCGTATTGAATCCGTAAGCTCACGTACTGGCGGGATTCCACTCAGCCCCTTTGTACCGCTCCCTCGCGCGAGATTCATGAGCATCGTCTCGGCATTGTCGTCCATTGTGTGAGCGGTCAAGACAAGGGCTGCGTTTTGCTCGGTAGCAATTCGCGTGAGAAACGAATATCGGAGTTCACGTGCGGCACCTTCAATACCAAGTCCTGATACATGGGCATAGCCCTGCACGTCTGCTCTTTCCGAAAACACCGGTATTCCAAGGAGGTTGGCGTGAGCGATCACACTCAGCTCATCTCCGTCACTTTCCGCTCCACGTAATCCATGGTTCAGATGTGCAACAACGCATCTGCCATTGATTGAATCTTGAATTCTGTGAATCGTATGGAGCAATGTGACGCTATCAAGCCCACCGCTCACTGCAACGAGAACGGTCGCATCGTTCGCTACATGTCGTACCATGCATTTCTGAGTTCTGGCGATAAAACTGTCGGGCGTCATGCGCTCAATTCTTCGATCGCTTGCATTTCGTCAGCAAAGGCCAGCATGCGCTCAGAAACTTGTTCGTACGTCTCGTACCTGACAACATCTTGTCTACACAATGAGTTGTTAGGAAGCCCTTTGAGATAGCCACCATAATGTTTACGAAACTCGTGGATGGCGCGTCGGGGAGACTTATACGCAAGTTCGAGTCGAAGATGTTCTAAGCAAGTAGAGATCCGTTCTCTGGCCTGAACTGGTGTATAGGTCCCGGTGGCCATGTACTCCTTTGCGTGAGCAAAGAGAAACGGGTGGCCAATTGCAGCTCTGCCTATCATTACGGCATCGGCTCCGGTTTCGTCGAAAGCTCTTTTCACGTCTTCTGGGGTCTTGACGTCGCCGTTAACAATAACGGGAATATCTACTGCTCGCTTGATCTTTGGGATCCAGGTCCAGTCGGCATCTCCATCATGTCCCATGTCTCGTGTTCGACAATGCACCGTGAGCGCTGCGGCGCCTGCATCTTCAAGCATTTTGGCTACTTCTACAATAACGATGGCATCGCGAGACCATCCAAGACGGGTCTTCACTGTGACGGGCTTTTTTACAGCGTCCACGATTGAGCGTGTGAGTTTCTGCATTTGGACAGGGTCCTTCAAGAGGGCAGCCCCGGCATTGCGAACCACTACGTTCTTAACCCAGCAGCCAAAGTTTATGTCAACGAAATCAGGGCCAGCGGCCTCAGCTCGTTGGGCAGCTTCTACCATTACGTCTTCGTCTCCTCCAAAGATCTGAATGGCTACAGGGCGCTCTTCTTCGGCCAACCGCAGTTTTTCCATCGACCGGCGCGCATCGCGAACCAGCCCATCGCTAGAAATGAACTCCGTGTATACGATATCTGCCCCATAGCGCCTACAAATAAGGCGAAAGGGGAGATCTGTTACATCTTCCATTGGGGCTAGGAGAATGCCTTTGTCGACGTCGATAGTTCCAATACGCATGGTGCAAAACTACGATGGAGAGCCACTGGCCGACTCGGCGAAGGCAGAAAAACCACGTATTTGACCAAAATCGCTTGCAAACACTGAAACTTCTACCCAACTTGGCGGTTGATTCTACTGTGAGGACGGGTGGAAAGACATATTTGCACGGAAAAAGGCAGTCATATTTTGTGTAAACATCTTCTGTTCGTATACTCGCATGGAACATGGAACGGAAATAAGCATTTCATAACACGAATTGCCAATTGACGCTCATGACAACACACGGGGATAACAACTCTTATTTATCTAGGGATCTGGTCATGCGAAAACTGTGCCTTCTTGCGGTCTGTGCCGTGCTTGCTGTGCAGATGATGACAGCTGGTGGTGATAATACTCAAGCCGTTGAGCCTGGTATTGACACCATGCCGCCGGTATTAACTTCACAGTCGCTCCCGTGCGGCGTTCGTTCTTTCACTGCAACGGAAACACGGAATATTCCGGATCCTCCGAGAGCAACTCCCAATGAGCGCGATCAAGTTGAGCGTGGAATTCTTTCCATCCGCCTAGCACTTGACCCGCAAGCAATCAATTGTAAGCTTACGCTGGGCACGCCAACAACGTTCCCTAAGACTCCACTTGTAGCAACCGCTACGTTTGAAGTTTCTCTTATCGACCCTTCTAAGGGTGGAAGCTGTGTAGTTGAAGTTCGTGACTGGGCAAATAACCTGACAACACGTCAAGTAACGATCGCAGCATCAACACCAACATCATCGGCAACAGCAATTAATGTTGGTCTTGTAAAGGTTGGACAAAGCGGACAAGGCACGCTGACAATCACGAATAACACCGACGGTCCGATGACGCTTACGGGTATCGCGCTAACAACGGGAACTCGCTTTGCAATCACGGCTGGCGGAACTGCTCCGGTGCAAATTGCAGTAGGTGGAACACACGTTATTGCATTTAGCTACACACCTGCCATCGGTTCTGAAACCGGTGACGCAGACGTGCTAACGGTTACAACGGCTTGTGGCAATGTTGCGTGTGCACTTTCAGGTACGGGTGGTGTTTCTCGCATCTCCACAACAGACGCACTGAAGTTTGACGAGACACGTGCTGACGTGGAAGATTGCACGCCGGTGTCTCCAGATCGAATCACAATTAGCAATACTGGTAACTCAGATATGAGCGTAACGGGTTGGACATTCTCGAGCCCAGAGTTCTACGCGGCAACGGGAACGCCTACCCCTCCAATTGCCATTGCAGCAGGTGCATCGATTACCGTGAATGTCTGCTTCAAGAGATCAACTCTTGGTGATGCGACGGGTACAGTGACATTTGCAAATGATGCAACGGATGCTGCTGATAACGTAACGAACCTCAGCGGCAAGATTACGACCGGCGTTGAAGATGAACTCGGAAAGACAGCTCGCGTTTGGTTCGATGCAACCAATGAGCAAATCGTCTTCACAACTGTTCGTGTTAACACGCCAGTTATGGTTCACGATATCAATGGTCGCGTTCTTGCTTCCTCAACTGTGTCTGACGCCGGCTCATTCCGCGTATCAACGTCATCATGGAACAACGGCGTTGTCATGATCACGTATTCTGACGAAAACGGTCAGCGCACACGCAGCCTCTCAATCGTTCGTTAAATCGAACGATCATCAATCGAAATCCCAAAGGGGCTGGCTTACGCCAGCCCCTTTTTCGTTATATACCTGAATCGTGCGAAGTATCCAACGCTTGCAATGACGAGTCCGGCGAGGTATCCAACCCATATACCGGATGCGCCCATGCCTAGATGAAATGCGCAGTAGTACCCGGCCGGCATAGTGATAAGTGTGTACGAGGCAAAGGAGATAATCGTCGGAACGCGTGTGTCGTTCATACCACGAAGAAGCCCCATGCCAACTGCCTGCATACCGTCGAAGAGCTGAAATGCAGCAGCATAGAGGAGAAGATGCGCCGCAAGCGCGATAACGGCCGAGTCCGCGACGTAGAGCGTTGGTAGCCAAAATCTCAACGTGGTGAAGCAAAGCACCGTGATGAGTTCATAGCCGAGGACAAGAAAAATCGCCGACGAGGCAGCCCTTCGAACTCCGGGCGCGTCACTCATGCCATGGGCGGATGCTATCCGTATTGTGGCTGCCGTGCTCAGTCCGAGCGCAACCATAAAGGTTATCGAAGCAAGGTTGATAGCGATCTGATGAGCAGCTAGTTGCGTCGCACCGATCCATCCGATCATGATGGCGCCTGCTGCGAAAGCCAGGACCTCGAGCGTGATCTGTAGCCCAATGGAAGCTCCTGACATCCATAGCAGTCTACGGTCAGACTTTGACGCTCTCGCTTTTGAATGGGCCCGTAGTGGCGAGAAGTATGAAAGCCTACGCCAAGCCCATAGTGCGATGACTGCCGAGAACATTCTCGACAGAAACGTGGCAAATCCGGCGCCTTCCACACCCATCTCGGGCATACCAAGGTTACCCCAAATGAATACCCAGTTAAGACCTACATTGAGAACGTTAGCCCCTATAGCGATGAGCATAGGCAATCGAGTGTTACCCATCGCCTCAGTAGTCTGCTTAAAGGCCCCAAAGGTTAGACGGAAGAAAAAGCTCAATACCAACCAACGGAAGTACGGTATCGACAGTGCTGTAACGTCCGCAGGAGCCCCAAGGACGCCTAGAAAGGGGCTTACTCCAATAAGTAGGGCAACGAGGACTACGGAGACCACCAGGGAGATCTGTGTGCCTGTCCGTGCGACTCCAGCACAATGAGAGTGGTCGCCCTTACCCCACGCCATGGCTGCGATGGGCGTTATTGCCACCGTGAACCCTATTCCAAAGAGCATCACGATCATCGAAGAGGAACCGGCTAACGTCACAGCCGCAAGGGGGACTGCGCCTAAAGAGCCGACCATAATACTGTCAGCAGCAAGCGTCAGCATGTCGCTGACGTACGATGCCGCAACCGGCATTGCCAAGGAAAGAGTTTCGCGAAAGTCTTTAGATCTGGACATGGTGGAAACTTGACACAAAAAAAGCAGATGTCACCTTCGTAACTTCGTCCGATTCGCATTTCTTTACGCAATTCCATCCCATGACCCGTTTTCGGATCTTCTCGAATGACGTCGGTATCGATCTCGGTACGGCGAACACCCTTATCTGGCAAAAGGGAAAAGGGATCGTACTTAACGAACCCTCCATCGTTGCATTTGATCGCACGACAAAGAATATTATCGCCATCGGACATGAGGCCGAAAAGATGGTTGGTAAGACGCACCGTGATATCAAGACGATTCGGCCCCTGAAGGACGGCGTTATCGCCGACTTCGAAATTGCTGAAGGTATGCTCCGGGCATTCATTCAGAAAACATCCACGTCGATCGCCCATGCAAAACGTATGGTGATATGCGTGCCGTCCGGAATCACCGAAGTAGAAAAGCGTGCCGTACGTGATTCAGCGGAACACGCTGGCGCAAAACAAGTACACCTCATTGCCGAGCCAATGGCCGCCGCGATCGGCATAGGTCTAGATGTTCACGAACCAATGGGCAACATGGTTGTTGATATAGGCGGTGGTACAACGGAGATCGCTGTTATCGCTCTGTCTGGAATTGTTGTTGACGAATCCATTCGAATCGCTGGTGATGAACTCACTAATGCCGTTGTGAATTGGTTCAAGCGTCAGCATAATATTCTCATTGGCGATAGAACAGCAGAAATCATCAAGGTCAACGTTGGTTCTGCATGGCCCCTTCCCGAGGAGCTCGAGATCGAGGTCAAGGGTAGAGACATGGTAAGCGGAACGCCAAAGAGCATCATCGTATCGAGCGAAGAGATCCGTGAGGCACTCAACGAAAACGTCTCAACGATCATAGAGGCAGTATTGACCTTGCTCGAAAAGACACCGCCTGAACTTTCGGCGGACATTTTTGACCGAGGGATCATTCTCTCCGGTGGCGGCGCCCTTCTCAAGGGGCTTGATGAACGTCTTCGTCGCGAAACATCGTTGCCAGTGCATGTGGCGGAAGATCCTCTCACGGCGGTTGTGCGCGGCACGGGGAAGGTTCTTGAGGATCTTGACGCCTATTCGTCCGTCCTCATCAAGTCCAAGCGATACTAATGCGTCGATTTATCGACTTCGTTGTTCGGTTCAAGAACTACATCACGCTATGCGCCTTGGTTGTGATGTCGTTCGCTTTCATGAGCGTTGGTAGTCTGTCACAGCTTGGCGGATTTCGCGCCGTGATCGTGGGCTCAATTGGATGGATGCAATCTGTGTTCGCATGGATACCGAATCCAGTTGCATTAAAGAGCGAGAATCTTGCACTTCGAGAGCTCAATCTGTAGCTAGCCGTAGAGTCTGCACGCTCTCGTCAGGCCATGGTCGAGAATGTAACGCT
>JAPLFN010000022.1 GCA_026390655.1 Candidatus Kapaibacterium sp. | reverse complement strand
AGATGCCGATGATCTGTTCTTCCGTGAAATGTTTCCGTCCCATATCGATCTCCTTTCGACCACCAAACTATCATTTCAGTTGGTAGTATTTTTGGGGAGCGGGTCAGAGGGGCAAGGGGCGGACCAGTGATCCTCCCAGATGGAACAGCAATGCCTCGCCTTCCAGGCATTCGGCTCTGGATATGGGATGGCGAGTTCTGCGGCTCAATTGGCTTCCGCTGGCAGCCAGGAACAGAGGAACTACCTCCGCATGTACTTGGACATATTGGTTATGCAGTGATTCCATCGAAACGAAACCGAGGATATGCCACACGGGCGCTTTCTGAGATTCTTCCCTATGCGAGGGCAGAGGGATTGCGGTACGTTGAGCTGACAACAGACCTAGATAATGTACAATCTCAGCGGACTATTACCGCGAATGGTGGTATACTCGTAGAGCAGTTCGTGAAGGCTGTAAACTATGGCTCCACTCCCGGTCTTCGTTACAGAATCACCTTATAGGTTTTATCTGTGAAACTCTTGTATTTCACGATCATCTCAATGTTGTTGTTCGGGTGCGCCACAAACAGTCCGGTGACTCCTGGCAACACATGCGATGTAACGAAGTATCAGCCCCTTGCCGTTGGCAAATGGTGGGTATATGAACGTGTTGTTGATCTCGGGTCTGGCGCAGTTGAAACAGACTCTTTTGTGATAGACCGTTCGACAAAGGCTGGCGATAAAACGGTGTTCTTTGTTCAGCGTTTCACGAACGGCACTCTTCAAAGCACACTTGAATCGACAGTTTCAAATGGACAGTTGCTCGAGATGATACCGGGCATGTTCAACAACTTGCTCACGCCAAAGGATTGTCAGTGTCCGGATGCACGAGGTGCCGTGCTTTCCTGTGCGACGTCATTGCCCGGTGTAAGGGGCTCCCGCCCTGCCGATAGTATTCTGGTCGTTGATGGAGATGGCAATCCACTGACCGTCATCACACAGTACCGTTGGTCTACTGCCGGTTCTCACACGGATGGGATCTATGGGCAGTTGAGCACCACAGTTCTGCAACCGGCACCTCAGCTTGCAACTTCTATTCGGACGGTCAATATCGCGATCAGTGACAGCGTTGTTATCGTCGATCCGCCCAATGCCTCGTTCACGAATGGCAAACGTGTTATGGCAGGCCTTACTGTGGTCTCCCGGACATATCTCTTTGGTGTGGGCTTGCTGACAGAGAGTCTCAATCAAGAGTACGAGTCAATGGACTCGCCTAGTGGTCCGCGCAAGACGGTGTTCACGCGACGCTTGAGATCATACGGTACCAGATAGGCGCTCTTCCCGATACCACGCCTCTACCTTTTGCCGAGCCCACGGCGTCTTCCTGAGGAATGCGAGGCTTGACTTCAACGTTGGACTCGTTGTAAAACAACGAATTGGAATGCGGATCCCCATTTCTGTCCAGCCATGCCGCTCAACAAGATGCTTAAGAATCATCTCGAGCGTGACGCCATGCATTGGATCGTTGACGTGTCCGGTCGTGGTCATCTGTTGTGCGCCTGACGTTCTAACAACTGCTGCTGAAGGGTATGCACAGGCATTTGATTCAGACGAAGCAGTCCCAGTTCCGGCCGATCCATTGCAAGGATCAGCCACATCACAGCGGCAAATATGACTGCCGTCAACAACTTTGCAGCCGTGTTTCCCTTGCCCGTAGCTCCAAACTGATATCCCAGCGCAAGCATAGAGAGTACACCTACTGCCAACAACACTTCCAGAATGAGAATAGGGATGCGGAATTCAAGCGTCATCGTAACGCGTTGGTTGAGCAATGCAACCAGCTCACTCATAGAGCCTGTATAGAGCGAGTACGCCTCAGAACTGTTATTGATTACAGCAAGTGCCTCAGAGTACGTCCATAGAGTATCAAGTATCTGGTGAGACCGAGTTATCACCTGCTCAGCCCTTGACATGTCATTTGAAAGCTCAACTCGAATGTTCGTGTATTCCATCAACAGCTTGCGAGTCTCATCAGGAGGAGCTCTCTTCTTGTGTTCACTCGGTCCGATACTATCTGAAAGGTGAAGGCCATCAAGAACGCAAGAAGTCCAAGAGCAGCACCTACAGAAGTCCCAATAGGTCCATCCTCAAGCTCGCCAACCCTTTTTCGGTGCCTTGTTCCTACATACTGACCAACCTGGATGGGAATGATTACTGCTATTAGCGGTATCAAGAACAGGGCAATGATTGTCAGGGTGTTACTCATCAGTGGTATTCTACATGACGTGGTTGCAACGTTGTGGCCTAGAGATGTCCATCGCTAGCACCAATAGCGTGCAATTTCGTTAAATAGCCCCTTGAATCAACAATTGGTGGACGTGCAATGAATCGATTCTTTGTCAAAGTCCTCGTTACTGTCTTGATCTCAACGCCACTGAGTGCACAGATCGACACGTCATTCTTTTCCCAAATGCCGCCCGACTCAGAGCTTGTGAAACTTGGGCAGCCAACGCGCGAGGATATGCGGCGGACGATGCGAGAGCTTGACAGCGCAGGCGGCGGACAATTCCAAAAGCAGTTCGAAGATGCTCTAGTAAAGTCGTCTCAAGACAGTTTACACCCTGGATTGTATCCCGAGGACGACAATACTCCGCCTACCCTAGAGGAGCTCATTGCAACTAGGGCGCATGTGCGTTATGTGGTGATAGATTTAAAGGCAACCCCTCGTCCTGGTCTGCCCGAAGGCTTTACCGAGCTCGCAGACCTCGAGTTGCTCGTCATTGCGAACGCCCAACCGAATTCTACGTTCGATTTTGAGGGCGCTACCGCCACGATATCGACAATGACTAGCATTCGACACCTCTATTTGATCAACAACCGCGACAAACTTCGTCACGTCCCGCCATCGATAGATCACCTCGTAGATCTCAAACAACTCGGCTTATGGAACAATGGGTTTGAATCTCTTCCATTGGAGATGCAGGCAATAGAAGCGTTACGATTGAGAATGCCGAAATGTGTTATCACCTGTTCAAAGGGGCATTAGTATCATGAAAGCTTCCTTGTTGCTTGCTGTCTTTATCATGCTCAGTGCTACCTCCCAACGATCAATTGCGCAAGATGGGAAGGTGAAGCCAACAATTCTTATACAGGTTGATATGGAGGGTGATGACACGCTTGGAATGAGCAAAACGACGTCAAATATATATTCCAGAGCCAAGGCATTGGCAAAGGAGTATTTCCCCTGTGCTAAAGTGTACACAAAGGAAGATCTCAATGCAGCAATTGACGCTGATAGAATACGAAGTCTTGGATCCTCCGAAAACAATCTCGACGTGATAGCGGCCCAAATGATGGGTCGCTACAGCTTGAATTTTTCAGTCCGCAAAACAGACGAGGGGTTCAACCTTAAGGGGAATGTTATCGACCATAAGAAGTGGGACGTCATGGATGGGTCGTTTGAGATGGGCGCATCGAATTCTCTTGATGACATGATAGAACGTGCGATTGAACGACTTTCATTGACAGAAGTCTGTCCGTGGATTGGGACCGTTTCGGTTACGCGTAAGTATAAACGGGACTCATCGTATAGCGTACCGAGCAGCAGAAACGAAATCAGATTCATGGCAAAGATCACCTCAGTGAATGAACAAACAGACGTCTGGGAATTCACGAAAGTCGGCCGTACACGTGCAAAAGGTAGCGTTACCACGTCATGTGACAGATCCAATAAGGAGGAACGAAATGTTGCTGGGAACATTCCCTGCATGAGGTCTCCTGATGGAGGATGTAATATAGTAGATGAATTGATTCCGGGAACATTAGAGAACATCCTCGTTGAATCCGCAAACGTGTGTAGTGGGTCATTGACTTTTGATGACGCCAAGATCGAAGTGACAATAGACCCAAAACAAGGGCGCTACTTTATCACTGTTAAACAAAGAGGCGCAATGATTGCCGGAGGAAAATCTTTCGAACGAGAAACGTTTGAAAACTCGTGTCGTAAATGCGTGGTCAGGGATGTACAAGGAATTGGCTATGCCTTTGTGACCGCAAACTGGGTCGTAGGTGATCCATATAAGAAGAAACAAAAGGTTCTCAAGGGGCGAACGCCTATTCCTGACGAGAATGAAACGGTGGAAGTTTCATGGGATCTGCACAAGTGACCATCGCCGTCGCTATCTTAAAAGTCTAGTAACGCTTGTTGCTAGATGTTCGCCCGCGGCACCGGAGCCCCCTACTTCCCAGAGCAAGGTCTTTCCCCGAGGATCAATGACAATGTGCGTAGGATAGGCGGTTACGCCCACGCCTTGCGCTATACTCTCACCGTCGGCAACAATCTCAGCGGCTAATGGGAACCTTGTGAGATATTTTTCAAGCGTCAATTTGTCATTGAGGGCGATAGCAATGAACTCAATGCGTTCATCACCTCGATACATTTTGCCAAATTCATTCAGGCTAGCATGTTCTAGGGCACATCCGGCGCAACCCAAGAACCAAAAGTCAAGAACAACGATCTTGCCTCTCAGTCCGAAAAGACTATTCTTTCTTCCCGATATCGTTTCAAATGTAAAGTCAGACAACGTAGGCAGTTGATAGTTTCTAAGCTCCGTAATGAGCGCTGTATCGCCTGATGCCTTAGCTGCGGACATCAGCGCAGTGGAGATTATCTGCCTCCCAAACACATCGCCGGCCTCAAGCATAGATCTCTTTCCGAGTTCCAGAGCTGAGGCGTGTTTCCCTTGTCGCGACAAAGCACGTACAAGAAGCGCACGCACTGCATCAACTCTTCCCATGCTACTAAAAATGTTTTCTCCCGTTCGAAAGCCGATTTGCTGCATGCATGATCGCTCTGCCCGAGTCAAGAGTCGTTCCGCCAACACGGGATCAAACATCCAGGAGGTACTATCCAACAATCGATTTCCGATTGCCATAAGTACATCAACATCATAAGAATTGGACCAAGAGCTAACTATCGCATTCATATTGTTGTGATCGATACGATCAAAACCATTTGAACTCTTTATCCAATGAAGTCCAAACTCTGTATGAGGATATCGTACTGCAAGTTCTTGCATGACAATGATGCGATTTGTTCGTCTGTCCAGCACGCCATTGCGCATCATAGGGTAGAAAAAACCATTCCACAACAACCCGTCTTCTAAGAGTGGCTCATTCCCGCCAATACGCAGCTGAGCCGCGCATGCACTGTCCAGATACACGCTCTCAAGTGAGTCGCCCCTTCCTGTATTACCGTACATCAAAGCAAGTGTGAGGTATCTATCAAACGTCTGTTCTTTCCCGGCTTTAACGATCGCCGTTACACTATCGAGTCGTCTTTTTGATAAGGGGCTTGGTGGCACGCTCAGATCATCAATATCCGGTGGGTTTATCGTCTCCCAACGTCTATAGTGGTTGTAGTACAATCGTGACCATTCGGCCGAACGTTCATGATCTAGCTCCACATCAAAGATCGCCATGCCCTCTGGAGCCCTGTCTGTTGGTATACAGGCTTCTATACGAACCGAATACGAGGAGTCAGGCAATGTGAGCACAGACGTATACCGTGCGTCCGAGATCCTCGTCATCGGCGTTACGTTGGTCTTAGTGCCTCGCAGTGTTGAGATGATTGCAGCACAGAAGAGCGTATCTGTGAACGTCGGCGTTGCATAGACACTTGACGACGGCGGGAGGTACGTTACAAGGTAGGTGCGCGCAACAGAGTCAACACGGTCAAACGCAATGCCCTCTTTCACCTGTGCGTGGCACACGCGGACACTGAGGAGAATGAGCAATGCGCATATAGCACGAGATGTTGTCACGGTGAGATTGATCCAAGGATGAGTGCACGTAATCTCGTAGTTGCCTCCGTCCGATCTATAACACTAGAAGTGATATCCATCACCAGTCGTTCCCATTCCGATGAATCTCTGCGAAGCTCGGTACCATTAAGACGAAGAAATACGATGCATGCGGCAAGTGCTGTCCGCTTGTTGCCATCAATAAATGGTTGGTTCCGACAAAGGAAGTACAAATATGCACCAGCAATTTCTACTAGGTCATGATACGGCGATACTCCTCCAAACGTTGCTTGAGGTGCTGCTATGGCTGACTCCAATAAAGCAGAATCCCTCACACCCAGCGTGCCGCTATAATTCTCAATGGATCGCCTGTGTATCTCAACGACGATGTCCAGCGTCAGATGAATCTCGTTTTGTGAATCATACCTCAAGCAAGATTCTTCATTGTTGCGGCAAAGTCATCCATCACTTCGCCAATGATGGTGGAAACATCATCCCGCGAAATTCGCGGTAGCAGAGGTGTGATCGTTATGGTACCACCCTCATGAACGGTGATGTTCACCTGATCACCAGTCTTGAGATGAGCCATGTCTAGCAACACGGAGTCAAAGATGATTCCCTGTGAGTTGCCAATCTTGGAGATTGTTTTAACCATGCGGTAAAACTATGTTTTACGATGGGATTCTGCAAGTAGGTAATTTTAAGATATGTTTGTCTGAAATACGGCAAGGGTAGCTCTCTTATCCATTCGTGAAGGTGACCCGATGACCTCCAATCGCCTAATATAGGCATTGAGACTTACACGCAGGCGCCGCCTATCGTAGACATGGTTGATGCTGAAGGACGCGTGATCGTCGCGGCAAAGGACATCACTGCCGGACAGCTTGTCTTCCAAGGATATGGATTGATGGACTACGGCAGCATGTTTGGGGACGGGGCTAATCGCGGCCCAGATTATACTGCAGAGGCCTTGCATCTTTCCACGCTGTACATGCGCGAGTTCCATGCGAAGAAGCTGAGTCTGTCCCCTACTTCGGACACTGCTCTCATGCGCGAAGGCATCACCGTGCGCGTTCAGCATGAGATTCGAACCAACGG
The DNA here is from genome assembly GCA_026390655.1 of Candidatus Kapaibacterium sp. GTDB lineage: Bacteria > Bacteroidota > Ignavibacteria > Kapaibacteriales > Kapaibacteriaceae > UBA10438. Next base: position 11,651 of record JAPLFN010000022.1, on the reverse strand, counting down.
ATACAATGTCAGCTCAAACACCGTGCGTATAAGCGATGCACAGGTCTACGCGATACAGAAGTTGCGACAGTACTACATTTCTGTGTTTACAGATGTGAATGCCAAGGGTGCGTTCAAGCCCAGCAACTATATAACTGATACCACGGAGATCCGTCACCTTGCATCGTTCTTTTATTGGGGTGCGTGGGTTTGCGGTGCAGCTCGGCCAAACGAGGCATTCAGCTACACACACAATTGGCCATATGATCCGGACGCTGGCAACACGCCAACCGGACCTGTTGTGTTGTGGAGCATCATTGGTTCGCTCGGACTCTTCATAGGACTTGGTCTAGTGTTGTTCTATCGTGGGTCCATGGATAAAGTGTCATCAGAAGCCTACACGGCAAATGCTCGCCCCTTCCTTACAGAACATGATGTTATCCAATTCAGACCTGATGCAATTCAGCGTACTGCGTTTTGGTTTCTCTATGTGGCAATCCTGTTGTTCGGATTACAAGTGTTCACTGGCATTCTTACTGTCCATGACTTTGTGGGCTTCGTGAACTTCTTTGGCGTAAACATCTCAGAGATCCTTCCGGTACCGATCACGAGAAGCTGGCACGTGCAACTCGCGCTATTGTGGATCTCTGCATGTTGGATCGGTGGATCACTCTTTGTGATGAGTATGCTGTCACCGACTCAATCACGAGGTCAGCACACGATGGTGAGAATGCTCTTTGCACTAACACTGCTTTTAGTTGCAGGCATGTTGGTAGGCGTCTTCATGGGTCCACACGGCATGCTCGGCAAGCTCAACTACTGGCTTGGACATCAAGGTTGGGAGTATGTAGAGCTTGGCAAGGTCTGGCAGATGTTGCTTGCTGTGGTCTTAGCAATGTGGGCATTGATCCTCTTCCGGGGTCTGCGAAGTGTCTTTGTGAAGGGGCAACCGTGGGCGCTTCCGAATTGGATGGTCTATTCAACGATCAGTATTGTCGTACTGTTGATGTCGGGCTTTGTAGCACAACCCGAGACCAACTTTGTTGTGGCCGATTTCTGGCGCTGGTGCGTGATCCATATGTGGGCCGAAGCATTTTTTGAAGTCTTCACAACGGTGTTGATCGGATACTTCATGGTGCTGATGGGTCTCGTAAGCAAACAGGCTGCTATCCGTGTGATCTACATAGCCACTCTTTTGTTCTTGGGTTCTGGCTTGTTAGGCATCTCGCACAACTTCTATTGGAATGCAAAGCCCGTAGCAACGATGGCGCTTGGCGCAGTCTTCTCAACGCTGCAAGTGATTCCTCTTGTGCTCCTAACAATGGAGGCCTGGCGGTTCTCGCATCTTCCACGCACACTTATGGAAGGAGCCCCTTCCGACAAAGCATCACAAAAACAGTTTGGCTTCGCCGATGTATTCCTCTTTCTTGTTGGCGTGAACTTCTGGAACTTTTTTGGCGCCGGCGTTTTGGGCTTTATCATCAACCTACCCATCGCCAACTACTATGAACACGGCAGCTACCTAACAGTCAATCACGGTCACGCAGCTCTTATGGGTGTATATGGCAATCTGGCCATCGCTGCTGTGCTCTTCTGTAGTAAGCTCATCATCGCCGAAGATCACTGGCGTCCAAAGCTTGTGCGACGTGCATTCTGGTCAGTCAACATCGGGCTGCTCCTCATGGTACTGCTTGATCTCTTCCCTGCTGGTGTCTATCAGTTTTCCACGATTGTGAATCATGGATTTTGGTATGCGCGCAGTAGTGAATTCATCGATGGCGCTGGATTTCAGTCGCTTACGTGGCTTCGCATCGTGGGTGGCTCGTTGTTCACACTTGGCGGTGTGATTCCACTTATGTGGTTGATGATCAGGGGGCAGCGCGGGATGAAGCCAACAACTCGCATCAATTGAGGCCAATCACTTCGGCACCATTTTGAGCGTCATCTCGACAACCTGACGGTCATCATCATTCAGCGTAGACATCACTACTAGCGCATTGGCATAGGACATAGCATGGACATCTAGGTTACCTGCCACATGCGCTGCATGAGCTAGTACAACATGTGCAAATGCAAGTTCCCACGCCTCAGTGTCACGGCCGGTGAAAAATGCGTGCATGCTCATTGCGTATTGCAAGGCAGTAGTCCCCATTCCGAGAAGAGCATGGACCTCTGCCAGGAGCATCGTGGCCCGCATATGGTTCAGTTCTTCTCCAACAAACGACCAGTGCCATGCCGATGCGTGGGCCGCGTTGAGCATCTCAGCATCTTCAGCAGGCGATCGTTCACCGATAGATAGTTGCCATGCTACATTATTCGCCTCTACGGCCATATAGCGATGTCGCGCTGCGATCTCTTCAGTGGTAAGGGGCTCCATATCACGAACATACTGATTTTCAGAAGATCGCACTTTCTAGCGCTACCATCGTATTTTCCGCAACCTCGTAACTCTGTAACTCTGTAACTCTGTAACTCTGTAACTCTGTAACTCGCCCCCAGCCTATGAACAAGATCAAAGTCTCAAACCCTGTCGTCGAACTCGATGGCGACGAAATGACACGCATTATCTGGAAGTTCAGCAAGGACAGGCTGATCCTTCCATATCTCGATGTTGACATCAAGTATTTTGACCTAGGCATGGAGCATCGCGATGCTACAGATGATCAGGTCACAATTGATGCGGCCGAAGCGATCAAGAAGTACAACGTTGGTATTAAATGCGCAACGATCACGCCGGACGAAGCGCGTGTTGAAGAGTTTGGTCTGAAGAAGATGTGGAAATCACCGAATGGAACGATTCGGAACATTCTTGATGGTACCGTGTTTCGCGAGCCGATCGTTTGTGCCAATGTTCCCCGACTCGTTCCTAACTGGACGGCTCCAATCTGCATTGGCCGTCACGCATTCGGTGATCAGTACCGTGCAACAGACTTCGTTACAAAAGGCAAGGGCAAACTCACCATTACATTTACCCCAACCGATGGTGGTACGCCACAGAACTTTGATGTCTTTGACTTCAATGGCGATGGCATTGCCATGGCAATGTATAACACTGATGAGTCCATCTATGGCTTTGCACGTGCTTGCATGAATCAAGCCGTGAGCAAGAAATGGCCGCTCTATCTCAGTACCAAAAACACCATCCTCAAGAAGTACGATGGACGCTTTAAAGACATCTTCCAAGATGTCTATGACAATGAATTCAAGGCGAAGTTCGATGCTCTGGGCATTACCTATGAGCATAGACTCATCGACGACATGGTAGCTTCGGCGCTAAAGTGGAATGGCAACTTTGTGTGGGCCTGCAAGAACTATGACGGCGATGTGCAGAGCGATACCGTTGCCCAAGGCTTTGGATCACTAGGACTGATGACAAGTGTGTTAATCACTCCGGATGGTTCCACGATGGAGGCAGAAGCCGCGCACGGCACGGTAACGCGACACTACCGCGATCACCAGCAAGGAAAGCCTACATCAACTAACCCCATCGCTTCCATCTTTGCATGGACAAGGGGCTTAGAGTTTCGTGGTAAACTCGATGGGAATCAAGAGCTCGTTACTTTCTGCCAGACACTTGAGAAGGTCTGCGTAGATGTTGTTGAAAGTGGTCGCATGACGAAGGACCTTGCTGTCTGCATCCATGGCAACAAGGTTACCCATGGCGAACACTATTTGTACACAGAAGAGTTTCTCGATGCACTCGACGCTGAACTCAACGCGCGGCTACGTTAGAGCTTGATGAATTGTCGGCTTTCTACAAGCTCGCCAGCGATCAACCGAATGAGATAGAGACCGGGAACAAGTGAAGAGCAGTTGATGCCTACACTTGTCTCGGTCTCTTTGTTTACGGCCTGAGTTAGAGCAAGGATTTGAGTTCCTCGTACATCGGTGATCACAATTCGCGCCTCTGCCGTGACCTTTGGTGTGAATGTTACAGTCAACACATCTGTTGTAGGCATAGGAGAAAGCCGAAGCGCAGCGTCGTCTAACATTACAACATCGTCATCTATACCTGTGCTTGATCCTGTCGTAAAGACAAATGGTTTGGAATAGATGCTCGTGTCACTGCCGACGATTGAGGACAGACGCCAATAGTGCTTCTTACCTGGCGCCATTCCAACGACTTGGTACTCTGCCGACGGTATCTCCTCGTCAACTATCCGTTGCGTCGCCAGGAATCCCGAACCAGTCGCAACCTGCAGGTGGTACCGAGCCGTAGCTCCATTGAGGGGGGTCCATCGAAGTTTAACGTCTACATTCACATTCACTGAATTGTTAGCTGGCTCAATGAGGTTCGGTGCAGCAATGCCAGTCGTGAACGTGAATCGCGGTGACCATTGACCAAAGCCACCGCCGTTATCCCCACGGACACGCCAATAGTATGTAGTAAAGCCCTCAGACGGTTTCAGGTTTGCGGTTAGTACATCAACTGTGTCCGAAAGCGTGCGGGTGGCAAATGCGGAATCGGTACTAAGCTCTATGCTTGATCGAAAACAGTCTGGTGCTGCGGTCCAACGAAACGTCGTATACGAACTGGTTGGTATGCTGCTCGCGTTCATAACCGGGAGTGTTGGCATTGGAACGCTCGGCCGCGCTGTGTCTTCGCCTACGTACGTTACGAACATCGATACCTTAATGAGTGGTCTATCCGCTGAATTTCTCGGGCTGAGTGCAACGGAATCAATGACGTTTAATCCACTCATTGTTTCGCCAAACACCGTGTAGTTTCTATCGAGAAAACGCGCACTGTCGTGACATATATAGAATTGTGATGTTGCACTGTTGACGTCATTTGACCTAGCCATTCCAAGTCGGCCGCGGTAGTGCGGTATTGATGAGAACTCTGCTTTCACTGTTGGCTGAGAAGGGTCTCCAAACCCCCACGAGTCCTCCGGACCGCTGATCGAGTTTGGGTCGCCCCCTTGAATAACAAAGCCCGGAATCACGCGGTGAAAGGCCGTGTTATCAAACCGCTTGGCTCGTGTGATGGAGTCGAAGTTGCGAACATGAAGTGGCGTGATCGACGGAAAGAGTCGCACAACGATGGGCCCAAGTGTGTCTTGCGTGCCACGAACTACGAGGATGCGATACATCGGACGCGTTTGGGAGAATGAGATCTGCGTGGAGCAAAGAATCGTTATCAGAACTATTGCCATTCTCGTGAACATGAGCGTACCTTCGTGATGTTTCGTGTTCACTAACATACGTACTCCCATGGATTCTACTGAACGCCCCGCCCTACACTACTTTCAAGACACTCTATGTGGCTGGTGCTACGGCTTTGGTCCGGTGGCAAAACGACTTTACGAGGAATGGGGCAACCGTCTTGATTTTCATGTCTATGCAGGTGGAATGATAACCGGTGACAGTGTTGGGAGCATCGGTAAAAAGGCGGCCTATATTGAAACCGGCTATAAGCAGGTTGAAGAACTCACTGGTGTACGCTTTGGCGATGTCTTTGTCAACGACATACTTGCAAAAGGCGAACTGATCCTAGAATCAACAACTCCCGCCAGAGCCCTTGTAGTTTTCCGACAGTTCCAACCGGATAACGTCGTTTATTTCTCTCACCGTTTACAACAAGCGCTCTATCGGGATGGTCTAGATCTTTCTCATGATGACACGTATCGTCGTCTCGCCATCGAGGCAGAACTCCATCCTGAGAACTTCGTGGAGCTCATGCACAGTGAAGCAGTTGGCAATGCAGTGGCAGAAGAATTCGAATACGTTGCCTCGCTTGGTATAGGGGGCTTTCCTACGCTGTTGTATTCCGAGGATGATCAGGCCCACCTGCTCTCTCAGGGATATGCGTCATTCGATGACATCGACACCATGCTCCGAGTGATCACGAAAACGATGTAAGAATCTCTGCCTCTCGCTCGGGTAGCAACGTCTGCACAGCCTCTGGAACGGTATATGGTGGCACGCTATGATGCCAGTTGAGGAGATCGCGAATCGTTTCGGTGCATGACCGAAAGGTGAGCCCCTTCCGTATTGCTGAGCTGACATCTGCAAGCATCATGCCGCCCATTTCTTCGTCACCCTCAGGGATCCACAATGGAAGATCTTTCCAGGGTTGCACATCGAATTCCAGCAGTGAAGCGTCAGGGATCCACGTGGTTGTGATGGTTGACCCCGTGGCGTTGATGCAGGCGTCGATGAGATTCTGCATTGTGAACTTCGTGGCGGGACCTGTTGCGTTATACGTTCCCGTTATGTTCTGTTCGCAGCAATGGACAACCCAAGTGGCAAGATCTCGCACGTCGATGAACTGAATCGGGCGATCCGGAGAGCCCGGAGCGAGTACCTCCCCACCACGCTCGATTCGAACAGGCCAGTATGTAAAGCGCCCTGTCCAATCGAACGGACCAACGATAAGTCCAGGACGGATGATCGTTGATCGATCTCCATATACCTCTCGCACGCGTTCCTCGCTGCGTGCCTTGGCTGGACCGTATCCTTCATCACCTTCTGCTATGCGTGCATTCTCGTTGTAGGACTGACCTTGTGGGTATGACGCAAACACAGAAATCGTTGAGATATAGATGTACTGTGGTTGGCAAGGGGCTAGCACTTCAGCCAAGAGCTCAAGGTCCGCAGGTTGATAGCCACACGTGTCGATGATCACATCAAATGTCCGTCCGCGGAGTGCCTCCACGTTGGATAATCTATCACCGATCAGGCGTTCGCATTCCGGAAAGAGATCAGCTCCATGCTTACCGCGATTGAAGAGCGTGATGCTATGTCCACATCGAAGACCTTCCTCTACGATGTGCCTTCCGAGAAAGATCGTTCCGCCGATAATGAGGATATTCAATCCGCACGCATCACTCTTTTTCTTCAACATGGAATCGATGAAGAATGCGATGAAGAAGGGGCGCTAATACTACAGCCGATGCAAAAAGGAAGACGAGGCCAGAGTAGAGTGCATACGTTCCTGCGAACACCTTACCTCCAACAGTCTTCGGCATGTCAACAGGCCCCATACCACCTAAGATCATAGTGGCATTGAGGTATCCATCTACCATGTTCAGTCCTTCAAATGCCATGTAGCCAATGATACCTAGGCCAAGAGAAGCCACGATAAACGTTGAAGCACTGGCAAAGTGCAACAGAAATCTGCGTGCAAATTGTCGCGACTCCAAAAGGGGCTCATGTTTGCGCTCGTACATCGTGGGCGTAAACTAAACGTTTTACACGCCCATAGCAACTGATGCAGCACAATCGCCGGAATGCCTTAGTAAGACGACGATTCTGCTATCTAATAATGGACAGCGACAGCGTCTCGATTCTTGCATCAGAGAAGTGAACAGAAACTCGGTACGCGCCAACGGGCAGATCACGGAGAGATACTGTGCGAGTTCCACGAGCCAGGTTCATCAATCTGCCTTGCATATCGTGAATAGCGACCAGTTCAACACTCTGATCATCTCGGCCATCGACATGAAAAACATCCGAAGCAGGATTTGGTGATGCAAGTACGCTATTTCCTGTCACTGCTTCATCGTCTACACCGGTCGGTGCGTCGAGAATCACAATGCTTTCTGCCACGGGCGTGCCGTCAGACATACGTCTCTCAGACATTACAAGAACGGATTTTCCTGTAGCAAGATCTGAAAGGTTGGCCATGCCGTCTCGCTGGTGCTGAACCGTTGTTATATCCATTGTTGCGAAGGTCACGTTCTTTCCACGCGCAGACACGATCACCTTTCCATACTCAACAGATTCTACAGCCCCTTGAACACGCACGCCCTTCACAACGCCGTCAGATGAACAATCTGAATCGAGGATAACCTGCAAGGCCATTAACGATGCACCTGAGGTTTGGGTGATAACGCAAACGGAACGTCCTGCGAGAAGTGCGCTACGATCGGCAAACGCACCGCTCTTTTCCATGACAATCGTGAAATCGGCAACATAGAGTTGGCGCTCAATTCCGTTATCCATGATCACGAGTAGGCTGTCAACGAAAGAAACGATGGGACCACCTAGAATTCCTGTTGATGGGCAATTGAAATCAACCCAGGCAGTTCTAACATAACTCGTGTCGCCCCTTTGCTTGATTCGTGTCGTGATCGTTGATCCAACAATGTCTCCGGAGCTCACTAAAGCCCCGCCGGTGCAATCGAATAGTTGGCTTTCAGAATCAATAATCAGGGTCTGCGTTTCGGCTCCGGTATTCATTACAATGGCCGTCTCGGTAGCTGCCACGATCACGCCTGAGAGTTTCTCGCGTTCGCAATTTTGAAAGAACTGAACCAGGTCGAGGTAGTTCGTTCCGCGGTCCTGACTATAGAAAACGGAAACTGTATCACCTCGCAGAAGACGCGTTGGACGTTCCACGAAGCCGAAGCAGTCGATCAACATGCTCTGATTATCAATCGTTAGGACAATAAGAGAATCTCGCATGGTCCGGATAGTCATGCTGTTATCTGAAATCTCAGTTATCACTCCCATCTCAGCAAATGCATATGCACAGCCGTCCGTGAGTTGAACGTTGATGAGTTTACGCGATGTGCCATCTTCTATCCACGCGCCGTGTACGCCTACGCCCGGCTGGATATCTGCGATCGTGCGTTCTCGATTTGAGCAAGAAAACACCTGTGTTGCATTATCAAACACGTACGTGCCTAGAGTACCATCATACTCTTTCACAACAATCACCCCATCGGAAACACTCGCGACAACACCACCGAACGGTTTTGGGCATCCATCTTCGAGGACTGCAGCCTCGAGCACATCCGAGGCACCCTGGTAATCAAAATAGCTGATGCGAAGCGTGGCACCGATCGCCACTTCTGACCACTTGAGGATACGTCCATCACAGGTATAGGCGCCGTTCATAAGTGAATCGCCCAAGAATGGCAATCCCGAACCAAATACAAGTTCCACCCTCTCACCATTCGCCAATGAGACTACAATACCTTTGTCGCTCGTAGACAAGAGAGTTGCCATTGCAGTTTTGTATTCAGGACACTTACTTGCAATCACTACGTACGTTGCTTCTAGGGTTTGCGCTTTACTATAGCCACCAACCTTGACTTCATCTCCAATGGCCAACGCGGCACGGTCGACGATACGTCCCGCACAGTCGGAAATCGGTGTCTCCTTTGTCAAGACTACTGCGCCTGTTGATACATCCGGAATGGGCATTGCAACCTTGAGTCGCAGCGTATCGCCACTTATGGACAAGATCGTCCCATCAAAACTGACGATTGGAGCACAGCCTTCAAATTTCACCGTCTGGGCTACTTTTCCTGCCGGTGAGTCAACAAGCTCAATGTAAAGATTCGTTCCCGGGCGTACGTCTTCAAACGTACAACCGAATGCGACGGTTCGCTTGTTACAAATGATGCTTCGTGGCTCAGCTCTAGGGGACAGCAGATCATTAAACACAATATCTGTGTTGGTTACCTCTACCAGCGATCCATATGCGAAGTTCAAGGTCGAATCAATCGGCTGAGCGCTTGTTGCTTCAGGGAGAGATACGTACAGCAGAGCTACAAGGGCGAGTAGTGCGGTTTTGATCATGACGATAAAGCTTTGGTGGAAAAAGTCAATGAATTCGCTAGTGAACTTCCGCAACTGAGGAAAGTCGCGCTAAATTGTTACACCCTTACCCTAACATTTTGATCTCATGCGTGATGGTTGCCGCTTTTGCCAGCATAGCACTCACCCCACAATACGTCTCTGAAGATTTGCGAACTGCATTTTCAATCTGTGACCTGAATGACTCATCAGCTCCAACTTCAAACACAACATGCATTGTTGTATACACCTTGGGGTGATCTTCCGTAAGCTCGCCAGTAACACGTACTGTTAGCGATGTGAAGGGCACGCGCATCTTCGGCAACATCAATGCCACATCCATACCGGTGCATCCTGCGAGCGCAGTTAGAAGCATTTGCTTGGGGCTAATCCCAGTGCCGCTTTCATCTTGCGATGCACTAGAAACGAGAGAATACGAGCGACCTTGTTGATGCGCCTCGAATGATAATCCTTGTTTCCACTCTACGTCGATAACGTTGGTTGACATCGTGAACTCCTTTTCATTATGCATGAATTACCATGAACATCCGTTCATCTACACAAAGTTCCGATGAATAAATCACATACACTGTGCGTTCATCACAGTTGGCCGATAAGAATTCTCCACACGATTTTGTATCTTTGTGCGTCAACGAGGAAACAGCTCAATGCTGTTGTCTCAATTGGTGCATTCGGCACCACGGTTCCTCTTCTCTCTGCTCCGTCCTCTCCTGTCGTTTGGTGAACGCGGTCGCAACCCAGCAGACTCATAAAGTTTGCGCGAGAGATTTTGACCGACGGTTCATCCATCCCATATAGTAGGAGAGGTCAATGACCTTTGCTGATTTAAATTTGTGCGCCCAGCTAGAAAAAGCTGTGGCCTCTGCGGGTTATACTACCCCAACCCCAATTCAAGAACAATCGATCCCTGTGGTCATGTCTGGTCGCGACATCTTTGGATGTGCTCAGACTGGTACAGGAAAAACCGCTGCGTTCGCACTTCCTATTCTGAATAGGCTCAATGCTGAAGGTCCTTCAAGGGGCGGTCCGAGAGTTCTGATTCTCGCACCTACACGTGAGCTTGCCATCCAGATCAACGAAAGCTTCGGCACGTATGGTCGCGGAATGCGCATCCGTTCTGTTGTCCTACTTGGTGGCGTAAGCATTCGTCCGCAGATCGATCAAATCCGTCGCGGCGTTGATGTGGTAATCGCAACACCGGGACGTCTGCTCGATGTTATCGAGCACCGTGCCCTACGTCTAGATCATGTTCACACGTTCGTCCTCGATGAAGCAGATCGTATGCTCGACATGGGCTTTATGCCCTCGATCAAGCAAGTCGTAAAGCTCATCCCAGCGGAACGTCAAACGTTGTTCTTCTCGGCTACCCTGCCACCGGAGATCCGTTCACTTGCTCACACGATCCTAACAAATCCTGTACACGTAGCGGTAACACCCGAGCAGCCAACCACAACAATGGTTGATCAACGATTGTATTTCGTAGAGAAGAACCACAAGCGCGGCTTGTTGGCTCACCTTCTTCGCGAGCACCTCGAAGGTTCCGTTCTTGTCTTCACGCGCACCAAGCGTGGTGCGGACCGTGTCTGCAAGGATCTTGAAACAGTCGGCGTAAAAGTAGCAGCCATCCACGGCGATAAGTCACAAATGGCTCGTCAACGTGCACTGGCAGATTTCAAGAACGGTCGCATGCGCGTTCTCGTAGCTACAGACATCGCTGCTCGTGGAATCGACATTAGTCAACTTCCAACTGTAGTGAACTACGACATTCCGGATTCACCTGAAACGTATGTTCACCGAATTGGCCGCACGGCTCGTGCCGGCAATTCTGGTGTAGCTCTCACGCTTGCCACTCCTGAAGATCGCGGTCAGCTTCGCGACATCGAGAAGCTCATCAAGATGCGCATCCCAGCCGTTCGTGATCATCCGTTCGAAGGATAATACGTTGGGTCACGCCATGGCGTGACCGTTGTACGGGGTTACGCAATGGCGTGTCCCGTGCAGATAAAAACAAAACGACAAATGGCGCATCAGCATTAGTTGATGCGCCATTCTTTTTTCGAGGCTGCGCTTACTTTTTAATCGACAATTGAATGTTCGACGATGAGGTTCCTTGAATCGCTCGT
>JAPLFN010000035.1:8015-10894 GCA_026390655.1 Candidatus Kapaibacterium sp. | reverse complement strand
GGCTTTCAGATGGGGATACTCACCTCGATCAGAATGAGGAACTAGCACGAGATTTTGTCCCAAAGGAGTTTCAGGCACGCAAGATCTACATGGTGGAGTATCCTACCGAGAATGTAGCAAGAGGCAGGCGAAAGCCAACAGTGACACAAGACATGGTCTCCACCATTAATACAAGTGGAAACCTCATTCTTAATTGGATCGGCCATGGTAATCCACGTGTGTGGGCTCACGAACAGATCTTTACACGCGAAACAACGCCTCAGCTGATGTCTAACTCAGCCAAACCCTTCTTCTTAACAGCGGCTACATGCGATTTTGCCCGCTGGGACATGACGGAGATCCAGTCGGGAGCGGAAGAGTTACTGTTGCTAGAGAATGGTGGTGCAATCGCAGTGTTCTCTGCTGCTCGAGTTGTCTTCTCTCTTGCAAATGCGGAGCTTAATCAAGAGTTCTATTCGGATCTGTTTACTCGCGACGCCAACGGTCAGTTCCCAACCTTGGGTGATGCGATGTTCAAGGTAAAACAGAAATACAATGGCAACAATGATGAGAAGTTTCATCTCTTGGGTGATCCAACCATGCGTTTGCTTGTGCCAGAACAACGTGTGCGATTCACCAAAATCAATGATCAGGATATCGTCAACTCTAGTACGTCCGTCACGGTAGCGGCACTAAGTACCGTTGTTGTTGAAGGTGATGTGATCGGGTCAGTGGATTCGTTGACTGACGCATCATATTCTGGCAACATTTCGATCTCGTTGCTTGACGCCAGCAGAACGATAACGGTGGTAGACAACGATGTTTACAATACTGTTAATACGTTCTCAAAGACTGGACCTGCTCTCTACCGCGGTTCTTTCAAAGTTGAAAATGGTCGGTTCACCGGCACATTCGTTGTTCCAAAGGATATTTCGTTCTCCTCCCAAGCTGCGAGTTTGTATGGATTTGCCGCAAGTAATGATCAGCGATTTGCTATGGGAGTCACGAATCGTGTGGTCGTAGATGGAGTGACGAGTGTCGCTGATCCAGAGATCGATGGACCAGGTATCAAGATCTTTTTGGACTCACGTAAATTTGTTGCCGGGGGAATCTCACGTCCAAGTCCGATACTCATCGTTGATCTCGAGGATGCCACGGGTATCAATACCACAGGCGTAGGCATTGGTCATGACATTGAAGCCTCGTTCGATAATAGTCAGACCGTGGAGATTCTTACCCCATCATTCACGACGTCATTGGAAAATAGTCGAGCGGGCACAGCCCAAAAACAAATCTTCGGACTCAGTGCCGGACTCCACACCGTTCATGTCCAAGCATGGGATGTGCTTAACAACGTGAGCGAAGCCTCGACAACATTCCGTATCGTGGAATCTCCTGAGGGCATTCCGGCTGAGGGACTTAGCAATTTCCCAAACCCGTTCTCATCCAACACTACAATACGATTTACGCATGCCAGTCCTAAACCCTTCGAGGCGTCGTTGCTAGCTGAAAGACCCATGCGAGTTACCGACATGCAGACGGCGGACGTGCAGTGGGATGGACGTGACGAGGTAGGGTCTTTGGTAGGGTCGGGGATGTATCAAGCAGTTGTAAGATTGACCGACCAGTATGGTTCTGTGAGCTTTGTGAGTGGGAAACTAAGCCTCATTCGCTAACTTTGCTTCTTCATTGCGAGACTAGGAGAAAACATGACGCTGATCCGCACCTGCGGGATTCTAATGACCACCTTGGTACTTTCTGTTTCCGTTTCATACGGTCAAGCAGGGGGCGCGGCGGTTCCGTTTCTGCTCATCAGCCCTGATGCCCGCGCGAGTGGCATGGGTGACGTTGGTACTGCTATTGCAGATGATATCAATGCTGTGTTTTGGAATCCGGGTGGATTGGCCTTTAACAGCACCTCAAACCAAGTCGCCTTGAGCTATTCGAAGTGGTTGCCTCAGTTCAATGCGGATCTATTCTACTCCTATGGTTCCTACGGTCAATACGTTGACGCGCTAGGTGGGACACTGGCCGGAACCTTCATCTTTATGAATCTCGGTGAGTTCACAAAGACCAATGAGAATGGCCAAGCCCTAGGAAAATTCAGGTCGAATGAGTTCAGTATTGGATTGTCCTATGGAACCGAGATAAGTCCAGACCTTGGTGCCGGTATTCAAATCAAATACATCCAATCGAACCTCGCTCCGGCAAGCGTTGGGCAGTCCGGTGCGGGCACTGGAGTTTCCGGTGCGTTTGACCTTGGCTTTTTGTGGAAACCGTCCAAGCTCTCAATCTTCGGAGCAAACCTGGACAATACGTTACGACTGGGTGTAAATCTCCAGAACGTTGGTCCAAAGATGACGTACGACAAGGAATCTGACCCACTACCGACCAACCTTCGTCTCGGCATCGCCATCAAGCTTGTTGAGGATGAGTTTAATGATTTGACCATCACGTCTGACTTCATGAAGCTGTTGGTTAAGCGAGACTCCCTTGGTTCGGATCCAATTCCGAAGTCCTTTATAACTGCGTGGGGTAGTGGCGGCATTGAAACGGGTATCGGCATGGAGTACATCTATGATCGCATTGTTGCACTGCGCGGCGGCTACTTCACAGAACCAGCATCTGCTGGTGCTCGTGAGTACTTCACGCTCGGCGCTGGCGTGCGATATGACGTCTTCAAGGTTGACTTCAGCTACATCCTTACCGTGCAGCAGAATCACCCTCTTGGAAACACGTTGCGCTTCTCGCTCCTCGTCGACTGGGGTACAGAGGGCTAAACCGGCCGTTTTCGCTTGCGGTAGATCCATATCGCAGCACCTACGATGATAAGCCCCGTGACCACCCAACCGTAGGCAGCGATGTACTGATCTACGTCGCGCCATCGGCTACCAACGTTC
>JAPLFN010000035.1:0-7973 GCA_026390655.1 Candidatus Kapaibacterium sp. | reverse complement strand
GGAATGGCATGCGAGATATCCCGGCCACGAAGGAGATAACGGCGCGCGTGCCGGCCAGGAATCGGTTTGCAACAATGATCAAGCCGTGGTACTTGTCAAACCAGCGTTCAACCTTGGCTATCAGATCGCGGGTTATGAAGGGCACAAGTGGCGAATCAGCGATCGCATCGCCATACCGACGCCCAAGGCCATATGCTGTGCTAAAACCGAATACAGAGCCTGCAGTGGCCGCTATGAGGGTTGGCACAAAGCCTACCACCCCTACACCAACGATAGTCCCAATGAAGACGAGGAGAACATCGCTTGGAGAGGGAGGGAAGAGATTCTCGATATAGGCGATCGCGAACGTCAGCCCCAACACCCCCCAGGGTGGGAGTCCTTGGAAGAAGGTAACGAGAGATTCAAGCATAGGTGAGTTCAAGAGTGATAGGGAACCTACGACGAACTGGTCGTAATTTGCATGTCTTCACTATACGATCTCACGAAAAGGGACCTGATGAAAGCGTTCAAGAATGAAGTTTATCTGGATTTTACAAAGCCGGCTGCAGCTGCGAAGCAAAAGAGTGCTGTTGATGCCGTGCGTAAGAAGTTCGGAAAGGAATACCCAAATCTTGTGGGCGGTAAGCGCCTCGTCTCAAAGAGCAAGACTGTCAGCGTAAATCCAGCAGAACCTTCTGAGATCATTGGCACCTTCCAGAAGTCAGGCGCGGATGATGCTGAAAAAGCGATGAAGGCAGCACTCAAGGCCTTTGAGACTTGGAAGACCGTTCCGATGAAGGAACGAGCACAGTACCTCTTCAAGGCCGCAAATGTTATGCGAAAGCGTCGTCTCGAGATCAACGCATGGATGATCTCTGAAGTCGGGAAAAACTATCTCGAAGCAGATGCAGATACGTGCGAGGCAATCGATTTCTTAGAATTCTATGGTCGAGATGCACTGCGCCTTGCAGGTCCCCAACCTATCGTTCCTCAGCCAGGCGAAAAGAACGAACTCGTCTATGTACCACTTGGTGTTGGCATCGTTATTCCGCCGTGGAACTTTCCGTTCGCAATTCTTGCCGGTATGTCCGCAGCTGCGATCGTGTCCGGAAATACTATCGTCCTAAAGCCTTCAAGCGACTCACCAATGATGGGATGGCTGTTTGCCGACATCATGAAGGAAGTTGGACTTCCTGCCGGTGTCTTGAACTACTTCGTTGCATCTGGTGCCGAAGCCGGGGACTATCTCGTTGGTCATCCCAAAACACGTTTTGTGACATTCACGGGATCGATGCAGGTTGGTCTTCATGTGAATGAACTTGCTGCAAAAACAGCGCCCGGACAGATCTGGATCAAGCGTGTTGTTGCCGAAATGGGTGGTAAGGATGGAATGATCGTTGATAGTGAAGCGGATGTCGATGCTGCGGTGATTGGAACAGTTGCTGCAGCCTTTGGCTTTCAAGGCCAAAAGTGTTCGGCGTGTTCCCGTGTGATCGTCGACGCAAAAGTGTACGATGAGTTTGTTGCCAAACTCAAGATCGAAGTTGACAAGATCGTTATCGGAGATCCAAAGAACGATGTTCGCATGGGCCCTGTTGTTAGCGCCCGTGCTGAAAAAACCATCCTTGACTATATCGCGATCGGGAAAAAAGAAGGCAAGCTCATCGCAGGTGGCAGTAAGGTTAAGGGGCTTAATGGCTACTATATCGAGCCGACTGTGATTGTGAATGTCAAGCCGAACGCACGTATCATGCAAGAAGAAATCTTCGGACCAGTACTTGCAGTTTGCAAAGCGAAGAATTTTGATGACGCAATGGCGATCGCAAACAACACGATCTACGGACTCACCGGTGCTGTGTTTACGAAGAATGCTAAGAAACTTGCCCGCGCACGGGAACTGATTCTAAGGCTGGCGGGCATGATTATCTGATGCTGTTTCTCCAAGCAAAGTCGATCGCAACAAGGATCAAGTAGCGCTACGGCATGTGTACTACGTGACGTAAGTCATAGAACAACCATCGCGCCTCCTAGATATTGCGTGTAGAAATACACCACATCTAGGAGGCCTTATGTGTAGGATGCTCGCCTTCGTCACACTTTTGCTCACGAGCATCAGTGCGTGGGCACAAAGCCCCTTTGTAGAAGTGGCGTCAACAATGCCACATATGTGGCAGAGTATGGTGGCCACGGCTGATATAGATAAAGATGGCGATCTCGACGTCTTGCTTTCAGGTTCCACAACCGCAGATGGCAAGACCCTCGCTATCAAGTTGTTTCGTAATGATGGTAACATGACGTTTACGGAACGTCCAACAACATTACCGGCAGTTTCGTTGCCTGGTTGGGCACAATTCGGTGATTATGACAAGGACGGCGATCCCGACCTCCTTCTCATAGGACGAACTGCTAGTGCCAGTGTTGGTAAAATCTTCAGGAACGACGGCAATTTCACATTCACAGATCTTGGCGTAACGCTAATGTCGCCTGACGCTTCTGCATGGGCTGCCTCTGCTTTTTGGACTGACATCGACAACGACAAGGACCTTGATGTTCTCTTAGCCGGTGTGGGAACCGGGGATCAGGTTGTTGTGTATACGAATACGAATGGGGCATTTGCTAAAGCCATCACGAGCTTTGAATCTGCGTTGATGGCGTCTCCTGGTGACTATGACAATGATGGACTGATGGACGTCTATGTATGCGGACGTTCCAGCGGAACACTCAGTGGTAAACTCTATCACAACGCAGGTGGTCTGAACTTTTCGCCCGTTACCACCACCATTGAAGGTTATGCAGGTTCATCCTGGGCCTCATGGGGTGATTATGATAAAGATGGAGACCTTGACCTTATAGTGTCAGGGTGGACGGGATCCGGGAATAGTCGTAAAGCTCATATCTATCGCCTCCAATCAGGAACGACGTTTACAAAGATTGATGCTGCACCCGTAACTCCTACTGACCGTTACAGCTACGTTCAGTGGGCAGATTACGACAAAGATGGGTGGCTTGATATCTACATCTGTGGTTTCAACCTAGATGGCGTAGGTCCAGTCTCACGCTTCTTCCGGAATGTGAACGGTGCGATCTCAGCAGGGCCACAACTACGCCCAAACAATCATGGTTATGTGGCAATAAGTGACCTCGACGGTGATGGAGATGTTGATGTTCTGTCGACGGGTACAAGTGATGATATGATCAACAAAACTTCAACCACGAATTTCAAGACCATGCTTTATCGCAATGGTGGAAATAGCGGTGGCGGAGGTGGTACGTCAAAGTGTACTTGGGCAGGAACGTGGAACACCAACTGGGGTGCTATGAACCTCCAACAAGTCGCAGATAGTGTGTGGGGTACGTATACTTATGATGCAGGGAAGATCAACGGTAAGGTGGTAGGTGACAAACTCATTGGACAATGGAGTGAGTATCCCTCTTATGCACCATCGCATGATGCCGGAGACATAACATTCACAATGGCCGCCAATTGCAAGACATTCGCAGGTAACTGGAGATATGGCATTGGCGGTACGGGTTGGAGCGGTGACTGGACCGGTGAACGTGCCGGCTTTTGCGTAACGGGGAGGATCCTTCTCAATGGTAAGGGGCTTGCAGGCGTAGAAGTCTCTGTTGGTGGAAAGATGGGAGTTACGGATGCTAATGGCTACTTCGCTGTTAATGGCGTTGAAAATGGTACGGTGTCCGTAACACCAAAGCGACAAGGAACAACCTTCGTGCCTCCAACAGCTTCGATCACAGTTGCTGACGCAAACATTGTCGACGTCGCATTCACAGCAACTACAAGCGGTGGTGGGCAAACAGGAGATGGTTGTAATAAGACCATATCGTCAAATACACCAACCTGGTCGGGAGACTACTATCCAAGCCTAATGATTCCTACGAACGGAGTTGCAACTGCCCGTGAAACGAATGGCACGTTGCATGCAAAGTTCTGGTTAGCTCCGGGCTACGTCTATTCTACAAAGAGTCAGAATGACGGAGTCACGTGGACCGCTCCTGTTCGAACGGAAAGCGAGCCGAATTCCAGCGGTGCAAATGTCCTCCTTGTTGACGCCGCAGGTGTCCTGCATGCTGCTGATCAATTCAATGTTGGTTGCTATTACAAAAGATCAACGGACGGTGGTGCAACGTGGTCAGCCCCCTTCTATCTCCATGATCAAGGATGGGGTGATTGGGATTATAGTGCACACATCGCCTTTGATACGCAGAACAAACTGCACGCTGTCTACTATGCAGCGCATGGATGGAGCGACCCGCCATACAATGTAAAACACCGCTACTCATCAGATGCAGGTGTCACGTGGCAACCGGAAACGGATATCACGGGAATACCAAACGAAGACGCACGCGGTAGCGGCGCCACATCGCCAGTGCTTGCTGCAGGTCCGAGCAACAAACTGCACGTTCTCTATACGCTACAGACAAGTGTCAGTCCGGACCGCTACAAATATGTTCTGCGCACCTGGAGTGGCTCGGCATGGGATGCCGGGGTAGATATTCTTACCGGAATCGTTACTCCATCTGGATATGATATCGCTGTAGATCCATCAGGCACGGTGCATGCGGTCTACGAGTCTAGTATGAATGCATCAGACTCGGGTAAAACAACGATGAAGTATGTGACCATTACGAATGGTGTACTTGGTGCAGCACGCACAATTGGTGACCCATTGCAGTACTTCTATACACCGTCTATCGGGTTTGCAAATGGTAAGGTGATGATCGCTTACACACTGTCAAATCCTGTAACGAAGAAAGGTGGCGGTGTCTACGTCTACAACATCACAGATAATTGGGCATGTCCAACCATGGTCTCCAAGACAGCAACCGCATTGCAGGTTAATATTCCATGGACGTTCTATGACCGTAAACCCGCAGGCAAGAATGACATCACGTGGGTCGAGATGTCGGATGGCAAGGCCGAGTATGTTCTCTGCGATCTGTCCACGTTCACACCTAAACCATGCACGACACCGGTTGTAGAAGGTCCAGCATCCGTCACTTCCGATTCGATTACTGTTACCCTCAGCAGTATAGATATCAATGCAGTTGGGAACCCGGCAGAGTTTCCGGTTGTTGACTTCAATGTTACTGTTGGTCAGCCACGCGAAGGAATGCTCGGTGACCTCACGTATGAAAACTTCACCGTGTTTGAAGATGGAGTGAAACAACTCTTCACGATGAACTCGAAGTCAGCTGCAAAGGTGGACGAGAATGAACCTGCAGCAGTGGCGATCGTCATTGATGGCAGCACGGGAATCCCAGACACAACCAAGCAGAAGCTTGTCGAGCTTGTTCAAGGCTTGGCTGATAAGATGAAACCAAACTGGCGCATCACGATCATCAAGTTTGCGGACAGAGTTCAGCAGATGGCTGATTTCACAAACAATGCGAACACGCTGATCGCAGCGGCAATACAGCCCGGACCAACGGGCGAAGAAGCCGTGATCATGTCTGCAATCACCGAAGCTGTTGATCGCGTTGCCCTCCAGTCTGAGAAGTACAAAATGGTGTTAGCCATCACAAGCGGCAGGATGACGGATCCTCAATTCAGCGCCTTTGCGACGCAGAACGCATCATCGAAGGGTATCCCTGTATTCATCCTTGGCGTCACAGACATCAAGGGCGATCCTGCTCTTCGTGCATTGGCTGAGCGTAGTGGCGGTAGGATGTACACGCAAGGGGACGACATTGATGATGTAAATGAAGAATCTGCAGGGACCCTAGGCAACGCATATCGCATGCGGTACACAACCACCAATCAGAAGCGCGATGGCACAACTCGCAATGTGAAGGTCGTTATGACCGCTCCTCTTAAGAGCAAGCCTTCAACGATCATTACAGCAAATGATGCAAAGACATACAAGTCTCCTGTCAACACCTCAGAGGCGGTAGTGTTTATCGACGCTGAGCAGACCACATTGCCCCCTGGCACGGCATCTTCAACGGTAGCCGTCAGTGTGCGCAACATCACAGATGTGAAGGGGCTCATGGGCGCCGAGATCAATATCGAGTTCGATGCCTCGCAGGTTGAGCTCGTTGGTCATCGAGAAGGAGAATTCTTGAGCCCACCTCCACGCGACATTCTCAGCGACCTCAGCAACTTCTCTCAAGCACTGAGTGGCAAGATCACGTTGAACGTGGTTCGTGTTGGCGGAAATCCGACGGGTATTCAGGGCAGTGGCCCGATGTACTATCTCACATTCCGTGCAAAGTCGGGCACGTCTCGCTCAGCAATACGAATAACACAGATACACCTGCGCAATGCTCTCAACGCTGACATTCCTGCGCGGATCCGCGATGGTGAGCTGATAGCCGCCACAGCGGTCAATGGTCCTGGAGCCGGCGTTGGTTCGTTGTTCACAAACTATAACGATAGTGACCCAAGGAAGGGCACAGCGCAACCAGCCGTATTCCAGATCACACAGCCGTACACTCTGACGAGAATTCAGACATTACACTCGGATGGTGCAACACCAACAACCATTTCTGCACGTGATGCTGCAACGGGTCAGGTTTATGGACCATGGAACGCCCATGGTGAACAACGCGGTAACACGCAAAACGCACTCTGGATTGTTGACATCGAGCAAACACTTCAACCGGGTACGTACTACGTAGTGGACGGTCAGCCAACTACATGGTCCTTCAATTCTGAGTCTGACCTTCGAGGGATATGTTGGGTTGATGGTCGAAAGGTCAACTCCGACAAACCAGCAGATCACAAGGGTGCACTGCTTGGCGACTTTGATGGAAACAACGTTGTCAACTTCCCAGACTACACGGTTTTCGTTTCCAACTGGAACACATCAGACCGAAAGGGAGACATGGTCTCAGCAATAACTGGTGAAGCACCGGGTGTGCCACCGTTTATGATCGAGACGTATCCGTATCGTCCAGATGGTCTTGTAAACTTCGAAGACCAGATTGTCTTTGCACAGATGTACAATTGGACGCGTGGGTTTGGGAAACTCGACGGTCTACGGACGATGGCAGTTACGCCCCTTACCCTTCGAATGCAGGACGTTATGCTCATGAGCGGTGAGCGCGAGTTGCGGATTGACGGTGTATCAGCCGAGCACGTGCTAGGTCTAGGAATGGTCTTTGCCGGTGATGCATCACTTATGCGAGGTACGCGTGTGAGCATCGGATCACTTTTCGATGGTCCGGCAATTTCTCCATCGAGCTTCGTAGATGTACGCTCGGGCTACATGCGAGCTGACCTCGTTGGGCTTACCAGTGCACAAGTAGGTGTGAACGGTTCTGGTGGCATTCTTCGCCTTCGGTATCGTCCAACCCAAGCAGATGTCAGGCTCACTCTAGAGGACGTGGATGCGCGCGATGTTCTTAACCGGCGTATCAATATCATCTACGCGGAAGATGCAGATCAGAACGAAGCGGTACAGATCGTTCCGACACCGGCTAATGCAAGCGTTACGCTGACGATTCATGCGCCGCACTACGGTGTTGCAACGGCCTCTGTCTATGATCTAACTGGACGACTAGTAATGACCTGGCAGTGTGATCTTGATGCCGATGGTAACGGCAGATCATCATACTCCGTTTCTGGGCTTCCAGTAGGTTCCTACGTGGTTCAGGTTGACGCCTCTGGGCATCGTTCCACACTGCCCCTTCTCATCGTGCGATGACCAATGATCATGAAACGAAACATTCCCGAGAGGACAGTCATGAAAACGAAATTATCGATCCTGGCACGGATGCTCGTGGTCATGGGGCTCGTGATTACGATTGGCGCCTGTAGCAGTGATAACGGAACTAACCCACCGGTAACACCGAAGGTCTTGACGCTAGCGCTTGACCCATCACCTGTGTTTCTCGGAGCCGGTTCTTCGGCAATCATTAAGGTGAAGGTTACAAATGCAGACAAACTCGTGTCGTGGCACGCGGTCATCACTTTCGATCCGACAAAACTCAACATCAGTGGCCTAAAGATCCGTGAGATCACTGACCATCTT
>JAPLFN010000044.1 GCA_026390655.1 Candidatus Kapaibacterium sp. | reverse complement strand
GGACGTGCCCTTACGGAGCACACCAACCACACCCGGGACATCAAAGGGCTTCCAATCGGCAAGGCTTACCGGCATGATGAAGTGCATGCAGTTTTGGACGGGGAGGGTTTGTAACATGGCAGGTCTCGAAGTAATGGGCCGAAGAGTCGTTGTAGTAGTGGGCGCGTCAATTCCCTGTACAAACATCCGCATACCCCATTCTGCAATACGTCACAGATAACAGTCTTTTGTTACGACCCTTTTCTGCACGTATAATCACTACCTCCCTGCCCTATCTCCTTTATTTTCAACGTTTTAAGTACACTTTATCTATTTTTTATCTCTCCATTTACGGTCATTTGTTACAAACTATTTCAAAAAGGGGCTCTTTACTACGTGTTACGATGGCGTGATATGGGAGGGAGATTTAGCTGCAAGTGGCTCACAGCAAGGGTTTCAGGGAAATCCGGTCAATCTTGTAAGTGCTTTGAGGGGGCTGTAATAGTTAGCAGCGTGGGAGGGTAGATAGCTTTAGGCGGACTCAAGTAACTTGGGGACAGCTATTCATGCATTTCATAACCCACGGTTGACAGCATACATGAACGTCTTGAAAGAAATCCTGAGAGTGGTATTGGTCAATACCGACAAGGAAAAGGTGTTTCCGGAATTGGTTGACGCAGAGAACGCAAGGCCGAGCCTCACCGGCAAACTTCTTAAGGGTATGGAAGGTGATCTATACAGCTCTGATGAAGACGCTGCGCTGGATCTGTATGGCACCGAAGCCAACGACCAAAGATTCCGCACACTAAAATCGAGGATGTATGACAGGCTCGTGCAATCGGTGTTGTTTCTCACGATTAAACAACCGGAGCATTCAGAGTACATCGTCAACTATTTCAAATGTCAACGAGCATTGATTGCCGCACGCATACTCATGAAGTTTGCGTCGCACCAAGCAGGATACGTGGTTGCGACGAAGACGTTGTCTGTTGCTGAGAGATATCAGTTTACCGATATATCGCTGCAACTCGCAGTTTTACTGCGTGACTACTCGTCCGTGCGTTGTTTGAATTTGCAGTTCAAGGCATATAGCAGAAAAGTCAATAGGTACTTGCTGACCCTTTCATCCGAATATGAGTCTGACTACCTGTTAGACGACGCTCTGCTGGGTCTCAAGATCTCTCATTTCGAGCACTCGCATTATATAAAGGAGCACGAAGAAATATACAAGAGAATAAAGGCAATGAACGCGGATACGGCGTCACATGTTTTGCGTATAAATGAATACAGAGCAGCAATATTTTATTACGAAACGCTCGAAGATTATCGGATGGTTTGTGATCAATGCGAGAACGCCATCTCGTATCTAGACCAAAACTCTCACCTGTCACAGAATGCAAGAGTTGGGGAATTTAACCTTCGAAGAATTTCCGCAATTCTTTGCTCAAGGCGAAGAATTGAACTCGAAGATGGTGCATTCAGTCTTTCTGTGTTTGCAGATGGAGGTCATAACTGGTATAGTACCCTCGGGATTTTGTTCGCTTCGAGTCTCTATAATTTAGATTATGACGCAGCATATGAATACTATGATTTGGCAACTAGTCATACAAAGTTTGACTCGCTCGATGGTGTCTCTAAAGAAAGATGGACGATCTACAATGCCTACTTGTTGCTTTGTGAACTACTATCTCTAACAGCTATTCGTAATCATGCTCGTCGCGAGTTCCGTCTCTCGACATTTCTAAACTCAACGAATTATGAAGCAAAGGCAAAGGGTGATGCCAATTCTTTGATTGAGATTGTTCACGCACTCTATTTGTTGCTAGTTGGTGATTATAACGGAGCCGAAAAACGTATTGAGTATCTAAACGTCTATTGCACGAGATATCTTAGAGACAGTCACTTCGACCGCCTAAGACTCTTTATCAAAGCACTTCAGCATATTCCACGACATCTTGGAGACTCCGTTACATTGAAACTCAAGGCCGAACCATTCTTACATGCTATCCGCGCCGCTGCTTCTACCCCTATCCCCGCAGAGCTCAATGAACTTCTGCCCTACGACGTCATGCTTGTAGCTCTCCTTTCAAAGCTCGAGGCATCTGAAAGCTGGTGACTCGTTAGCCCCTTGCTAGCCGCAGGCGTGAAAGAGGGGCGGCGACATCGTGCGCAGCGAGATGAAGCGGGGTGAGCTGAGGAGGTCCCTCGCAAAGCCTCGGGATGACGCAACGTGCGGGGCGAGCTGGCTGTTCGCTGTTTTCCTCAGCTCTCCCCGATGGCTTTGCCATCTGCCCCTCTTACATTCCGGCTAGCCCCCTCGCAGATCCTCGGGGCTTCGGCTAGAGAGGGGCTGTTTATTCACGGGATTAAATCGATCAATGCTCGGCTTCACACCAGCGTATAATAGTCGCTGTCGCCGTTGGTGTTGATGTGGACCACGCCGGCGCGGACGAGCTTGACCATGATTTGGGCGGCCCGGCGCTTGGAGATGTTTACCAGACGGGCGAAGTCGTGGATGGTGGCCCTGCCGTGGGCCTCTAAATAGGTGAAGAGCCGACGCTCTCGGTCGCCAATGCTGAGGGTCATGGGCGGAGCGGTGTCGCGCTGACCGGATAAGATCTTGGTCATTTCCTTACTTGCGGCAACGGAGCTTTCTCCTTGACGAATAAAGGCTTTACGCTCGTGGGGTTTCTCTGCGGGGTCGTCGCTGATGTATCTGTGTGGACGCAATGGGCTGTTGGGAACCTCGACGATGACGATGTCCTGACTGTCTACTTCGAGGATCTCAATCTGGATATCCAACGGAGGCACAATAGACAAAACGGCGTGCTCAAGCTGGGCTACCTGCTCTTTCTCGGACTTTACCCCCACGATACTGCCGTCATCGTCCACACCAATAATGAGAAACCCTCCCTTGGTGTTGGCAAAGGCAATCATCTCGCGCGCAATCTTCTCACTGGTGGTGAACTTGCGCTTGAATTCTACGGTGCTGCTCTCGCCCGACCGTATGATGTCTCGTAGGTCTTTGCGGTGCATGGTGTGTTTTTTCTATTGAACAGGTGCGTATTTCCAGCCTGACTTTGGTACCCACCATTGGGTTGGACTGTAGCCGGGACGGACGGCGGAATACTTCACGTTTTGGAGTCGGTTGTTGTAGACGCTTGGGTAGAGCGGACTCCACAGAAAGACGTAAGGCTGTTCGTTTGCAACGATTTGCTGGAAATCTTTCATGTAGGCAATGCGCTTCTGCTCATCAAACTCAATACGATTAAGATCTAGCAGCTCGTCGGCTCGCTTGTTGTTAAAGCTCACGTAGTTGCTGCCCTTATTCCCTATCTGCGATGAGTGCCAGATCTGATACGGGTCGCTCGGTATTGGGTCGTTCACCCACCCGCCGATATACAACTCAAAGTTCCGAGTACGCAGGTTCTCTAAGAAGACGCTCCACTCAAGCTTGCGGATGTCGAGCTTCACGCCAATGCGTTTCAGATCGTCGCTCAGCGTAATAGCAATGGCCTCACGCATTTCATTGCCGGCATTGATCAAGAAGCTGATGTGAAGGGGCGTCTTGCGACCGTTGATCACTTTGTCCAGTATACCGTCACCATCGGAGTCTGCCCAGCCCCCTGCCGCAAGAAGTTTCTTGGCCTCTGTGGGGTTGTAGTCGATACTCGGAATGGACTTGTCGTATTCCGGACGCTCTTGGTAGATGGCGGTGTTGACCTTTGTTGCAAGACCGCGCACGACCTGCTTGATGAGGGCATCACGGTCAAGGCAATGAGCAATGGCCTTGCGAACGTTTACTTCGTTGAGGATAGGACGCTGCATGTTAAAGCCGATGTAGGAGTACGACTGCGAGGCAAAGGCATACTTGCGCAAGAAGGGCGTTGCTACGGTGTCGATCTCTTCTGTGTACTTAGCCGCCGGCACGTATTCCATGAAATCTAGCTCGCCGTTCTTGAGCGCTACCACAGCCGAACTTCTGTCGTTCACAACCTTATAGATGAGCTTCTCTGCATACGACGGGTTCCATTTATCCTTGCCGGCATTCCAGAAGTTGTCGTTGCGTTTGAGGGTAACAGATTCGCCTGTCTTCCATTCATCATACATGTACGGGCCCGACCCAACGTTGAGCTTCATATCGCGCTTCACATCGGCAGTGTTATACCACGTAGCAAACTCTTTCAATGCTGCGTTGCCCGATGCCTTGTCAATGCTATTTGTTTCATCAAACGAATACTTGTCTGTTAGCCCCTTAGGATCAAAGATGTGCTTGGGTACTATCCACAGTGTGCCTAAGAAATACTCGGCAAGGAAGTAGGGCTTGGACATCGTGATCACAATGGTGCGATCGTCCGGCGAGACAACGTCCTTTACCGACTCATAGTAGTTGCGCAATGCAGCGCCATCCGTGATGAGTGGGTTCTTCACCACCTTAAAGCTAAAGATCACATCTTTTGCGGTAAGGGGCTTCCCATCACTAAAGCGTATGCCTTCGCGGAGTTTGAAGGTATAGGTGAGATGATCATCACTAATGGTAGGTCGTGCTTCTGCAAGCACCGGATAGAGTTCCGTTGTTGCAAAGTCTTGTTCGAGAAGCTTCTCAAACACACGGTTAAAGATGGCACTTGCCGATGCATCGTTGGTGATGAGCGGGTTAACACCTTCCGGGTCGGAGAGTTCATGGATAACGATCCACTCCCCTTTTACCGGATCTCCTGCAGCTGTTGAGTCGCCCCCGGCACCTGGGTCGCCACAGGACGTAAGCACTAGCACCACACACATAAGCCCTGCGAGGGCACTACTCATCATCCCCCTGGAAGTAGCTGACCGTTCGTTGGTCCACGCTGCCCTTGGTATTCCGTCTGCGTTGGATTTCTTCTTGAAGGCGATCGGAAAAAACTTTTGAAGCATTGTAGCCATAGGTGCGCAGGAGGTAATTGAGAGCAATTGTTTCTGAGATAACCGTGACGTTTTTGCCGGGGAAGATTGGGAGTTTCACAGACGGGATGCCCACGCCCATGAGGTCCATGGTTGACTCATCGAGTCCGGTTCTATTATACTCGCGTTGCTCATCATACACTTCGAGTTCCACGATGAGTTCGCAGCGTTTTTGAATACGAATAGAGCGGATGCCGAACATTTCTCGCACATCGATAACGCCCAAACCGCGGATTTCCATAAAGTGTTTTACGAGTGATGTGCCCGTGCCCATCAGGATACTCTCGCGTTTTTTTGTGAGCACCACGATGTCATCTGCTACGAGTCGGTGGCCCCTTTCCACAAGATCCAATGCGATCTCGCTTTTGCCGATGCCGCTACTTCCGGTAAAGAGCATGCCGACGCCATAGACATCTACAAACGACCCATGGACAGAGATCTGTGCCGTGAATTGATCGTCCAGATATTCACTGAGCAGATACAGCGTCTTTGTGGTATCGAAGGGCGTAGAAAGCACCGCAATACCTTTTGCTTCGGCAAGGGCAACAAGGTCGTCATCGAGGATATGGTCGTTTGCGCAGACGATCACAGGCACGTTGAACGAACATATACGCGCAAACGCCTCTGCTCTGCGTTCCGGTGCAAGAGATTTGAGATAGTAGAACTCCGTGTTGCCAAAGAGCTGCACACGGTAATACGTAAAGAACTCCGTGTACCCTGCCAGAGCGAGTTGCGGTCGGTGCAGACTCTTATCCGTTATCGGATTATCCAGTCCGATGTCTCCCGTAAGCGGACGCAGATGCACCGGACCAGCGAGCAGTTCACTGACCGTGATGGACTCTTTGAAGACCGGAGGAGATGCGCGGAGAGAAGCCATGGGGAGGAGAGTTACGAGTTACCAGTTACGAGTTACCAGTTACGAGTTACGAGTTACGAGTTACCAGTTACCAGTTACGAGTTACCAGTTACGAGTTTGTTATATCATGTAACTCGTAACTAGTAACTAGTAACTAGTAACTCTCAATGACTTGTTTGTTTATCGTGGATCTTCGTTAACTGACGTTGGATTTTCTGTGCGGAGTCGTGAATTGCTTTTGCGAAGTCCGGTCCGGATTCTTTTGCGACGATGAGTTGACCGGCGATCTTGACAGTGTATTCGCAACTTTTTGCGAGGGGGCCTTCTTCAACGATGGCATCGACGCGGATGATTGTGGAGTAGAATTTTTCAAAATGTTTTGCGGCTTCTATCGCTGCTTCGTGATCTACGTCTGAGAGCGTGCAGTGCCGGGTTGTGATATGGATGTCCAAGGGGTACTCCTTCTTAACGATGAACGATAGTGATCGGCAGAACCGACGGAAATGTAGTCATTTTCCATCGGTCTTGGGTGGTGGACGTATAAAGATCGAAAATCCTATACGGAGTTGGAATCCTCCGGTCTGGATTTTATAGTCTCCCTTCAATCGGGCGGGTGTTGGGGCTACAAATGAATTGGCTGTGGCTGCAAACAAGGGTGCGGTAAGGGGCATGTACAGATACGCCCCTTCTATGGTGAGGGCAGCTCGGATGTTGGCACCCAGCTCGTCATCAAGACCCAGGGAAATGCCGGAACGGACGGAGAACGCGGGCACGAGGTGGGTGTCGTTGTAGCGCTCGCCACTGGTGCGTGCGCCGATCACCTGTGATGAGGTGATCTCTTCCGTCCACACAAACGTTGCGGCGCCAAGTCCAACGCCTGCGCCCACGTATCCCGTGAACTGCCTGGCAAACGGATAGTAGTCAATTGTTAGAACAGCCGGAATGCACGTAAGACTGATATTCTGTGTGATGTTTTGTGGTGGACCAAAAGATGTGTCGCTCAGGCGTGGTTTGTAGTCGTAGTTCTCTCTCACCACAGCGCGGTAATATCCTGCAGACACACCGATGCTTGCATTGCCGAGTTGATAGGAGCTCATCGACAGCCCAAAGCCAACGGGCGCATCAAAGCCACTGGCCTTGCCACCGAGCACAACCTGGTAGTCCTTAAAGAACGCATCGGCGTCAATCCCAAACGTCCACCCGGCAGAGAGTTCTACGCGCACGGGTTTCAGATTTCCGCGATATGCCGGACGTGTTGCACCCATGATAAGGGGCTCACCAGCTTTTGCTGATGTGTCCTTACGAGTTGTCTGACCAAACGTTAAAACCTGTGTAGTGATCAGAACAATGCAGATGAGAAGCGCGCGCACGTTTTAGAGGATCCGCTTCCCGAGTGAAGACATGATGATATCGGCAGCAAACTCGGCTGTCTTGTTCCGATCATCGAGGATAGGATTCACTTCTGCAACTTCCAGCGATGCATACGCTTCTACTTGAGAGATCATCTCCATGAACACATGTGCTTCGCGCATTGTTAAGCCCCCTGCCACCGGAGTTCCAACGCCGGGAGCCACCGAGGGGTCAACACCATCCATGTCGAACGAGATGTGCAAGTGATCCACACTGCGACTCATGTCTTCCAGCACGCGTGAGGCAATCTCATACATACCCAGACGATCAACATCAAACATCGTGAATGCTGCAACGCCTAGTTCCTTGATAAGGGCGCGTTCCCCTTCGTCGATGCTGCGCAAGCCGATGATGGCCAGGTTGCGTGGATCGAGTTTAATGAAGTCGCCCCCGATACTTGTCAGCGAAGGATGACCAAGTCCCATCGCAACGGCAAGGGGCATACCATGGATGTTACCGCTTGGTGTTGTTTCTGCCGTGTTCATATCGGCGTGTGCATCGATCCAAATAACGCCGAGAGTTTTTCCCTTTTCCTTGCAGTGTGCGGCGATGCCGGCGAGAGAGCCAACCGACATCGAGTGATCGCCACCAAATACCAGCGGAAAATGTCCATCATCGAGGATTGATTTTACACGGTCGGCAAGCACCTCACTCATTGCGGCCACTTCCGGCAGGTACTTCAGTTTTGCATCTTGAAGTTCTTGGACCTCGATGTTGCGGATCGGAATGTCGCCCTCATCGATCACCGAATACCCAAGCTCTTCGAGTTTGACATCGATGTCTGCGATACGCAGGGCAGATGGACCCATATCCACCCCTCGGCGGTCGGCCCCGAGGGCGATCGGAAAACCAAGAATTCGG
>JAPLFN010000031.1 GCA_026390655.1 Candidatus Kapaibacterium sp. | reverse complement strand
TGCAGTGCCATGAATGGTGTTTGTGAGATCGTGATCAAGTGCTCCATCAAGCGAATAGGTTGTGAGAAGGAGATTCATTGCAGGTGTTTGGAGCGCCTTTTCGAGTCGCGCAGCAGAGTCCGGTCCGCCCCCTATAAATCTCGTATTGTGCGCATCAAACTCACTTCGATCATTCTGCTGCCATCCATACGTCAAGCGGATCAATGCATTTGGGTCTACGCGCAATCGACCTTGCAGAGTCAACATCGTGTGAGCAATCTCTTGTCGCGGATTCGTTATGTCATAACTAAACGGATACGTCACTGCAGGTTCGCCTCTCTCGATAGCAGCAGCTAGATCTTCTGCATTGCCAAGATGCGAGCCCTTGTAGATTCCGAGTGTTGTATTGAACAACGAGCCCGTGGCTGTGAGGCCCAGATCCCGGTCCCCTGCTTCAAGAGTAGCTCCGGCACTCCATTCTTCAAAGCCCGTGTTTGTAAGCGCGTAGTCAGGCGTTCGTGAGTCACCCGCACGACGCAATGCGCCTTGTGCACGGACACCAAGGGGCAGACCGACGATGGACTTCGACTCAAGGAATGCCCCCGCAGCCCCCTGCCAGTTATTCGAAAAGAGATTTACCGAACCTTCCCCGTGCACACCATCGGTTTCGGGAAGGGGGCGAGGCACCACGTCGATCACACCGCCCATGGCATTCGGTCCGTACATCACCGAGGCCGGACCCTTTACAACAGAGATACGTGATGGCGTGAACGGATCTATTTCCGGTGCATGTTCCGCTCCCCATTGCTGTCCCTCCTGGACTACACCGCTATTGCGCAGAACGAGACGTTGCCCCATCATCCCATGGATCATCGGCTTACTGATGCTAGGTCCAGTCTGCACAACGGTCACCCCCGGCACTTGCGTAAGCACATCGGAGAATGTTTGACCGCGATGCTCATCGATCTCTGCAACCGTAAGAACATCCACGCGCTGTGTGGGTAGGCCTGACTGAACAAGTTTTGAGTCCGTGACAACGATCTCATTGCGCTTACTTCCCGAAGAGGAAAGCAGCACTTCTATGCGCACGTCATCCGAGGCGCTCACACCAACACGCAGACGTTCCGTTGAATAGCCTACATACGAGACGTCGATCGTAACCGAATCACCTTCAAGATCGTGAAGGTGAAACATTCCTGTCCGGTCCGTAATTGCACCCCGCGTTGAGCCGATCACCTTCACCGTTGCACCGTGAAGTGACTGTCTGGTGATGCTATCGCGCACAACGCCATGGACGTGTGCGTCTAACAACAACGTGAACGCAAAAAAAAGAGAGAGCATGCGATGACGAAATGACGTAGGGTCACGCCATGGCGTGACCTAATGACGGAATGACCTAATAACGGGATGACGCAGGGTCACGCCATGGCGTGACCTAAAGTCTCAGCCCAGCGGCGGGGCGCGGCCGGCAGTCTCAAGAGGGCATCTGTCGGATATCATCCGGACCACGACCTGATCGTGGCGCTCAACAACACACAGTGTTGTGTACTCTTCAATGGTATCGACAACGGCAACACGTTCCTTCACAACATGGCAGAACGAACATCCCCCAGCGTGAGAATGGCCTACACTTGTTTCAACAGTGTCCAAAGCGTCAACGGCCGAGCTGTGTGTATGCACTGCAGACGCCCCTACTACCAGTAGGAATGTGCTGAGGAGTAATACCGCTATGGTTTTCTGGAAAGACAAGATGCAAAGATAGTTACTGGTTGTACGGCGTCAAAGCATTTCGGACACATTGTTGCTGGAACTTAGTGATGGTTTCCGACATTTCGAATGTTTTCTTTTCGACACTGAATTCTCTGTCGCTTGACCGTTGCGATGTCTTCTTTCACGTAGGGTGCGACGCT
>JAPLFN010000078.1:10435-11060 GCA_026390655.1 Candidatus Kapaibacterium sp. | reverse complement strand
TACCAGCCGAGCAATTCCCTGGACAGGCCATCACCTGCGCGATCTATCTTGAAGGGGGCATTCGTGGCGTAGAGATCGGCTCACTGATGTTCGGAACAAAAGATGGAAACGGCCAACACATTGGTCCGGACATGGAGCTCGTTCGACTAGCCATTCCGCGACGTGTTTACACCCAAAGCCACATCGACTATTGCTCTGAAGTAATCATCAACGTCTTTAACCAACGTGAGTCGTTGAAGGGTATGAAGCTAACGTACGAGGCCGAGTATCTTCGTCACTTCACGGCTCAACTTGAGTACGTCTAGCATTCCGATACAGTAAAAACGCCCCGATCCCCATCAGCAATGTTGCAGGGAAAGCAGAGCCAATGCCCAGAGGCATCACAGCAACGAAGAAGATCATTGCGCCGATAGCGGCGTAGCGTTGCCATTGGCCGCCAAGAAGCATTCCAAGAGAGATAAGACCCTGGCCAATAGCTAGGGGAATTACTACCATCGCCGTGTGGTTAGCGAACCATCCGTCAATGAAATTCACGAGAGCAGGAAAGACCGCAAAGTACGCGTAGTCAGCATACATCTCGGGCTTCGTCAACACAGTGGTGACATTGAACCAGCAAGCCCACGCA
>JAPLFN010000078.1:0-10322 GCA_026390655.1 Candidatus Kapaibacterium sp. | reverse complement strand
AAAGAGGGCCGCGAAAAGATATCGCGAAACGCGTGGCCACTTCGCAGCGGTTAACGCCAAGATCGCGCCTCCTAGATTGGAAACTCCGTACGCAATCCAGAATGAAGAGTCATCGAAGACTATTTGCATGGCTGCGAACTATTTACTGAATAACCTTCATTTCTACACGGCGATTTGATGCCCGTGCTTCGTCACTCACACCTTGTACCATCGGCTGACGCTTTCCAAAGCCCTTTGCTTCCATCCGTGAAGCAACAACACCGCCTGCAACGATGTAGTCCCGCACGGCTTCTGCCCGCTTTTGTGAAAGTCTATCGTTGTACTCATCAGAACCCTGATCATCTGTATGACCATCGAAACGAAGATGTACCTTTGGGTTCTCACGTAGGAGTTCAATGATGCGCTCAAGTTCAGGAAATGATTCACTCTTGAGTTCAGACTTATCGTAGTCGAAGAACACTAGCAGCTGCGCATTGCCATCAGCGAGCGGCGAAAGTTTAATGTCCTTCTTAATGGTCTTACCCTTAGCGCCCGGTGGAATCTCGTAGCGCTCAGAGTGGAACACGTAGTTAGGTGCACTTGCCGTAATGGAATAGACCCGCCCAGGCGTAAGTGTCACATAGTATTGCCCAGTTTGATCATCGCTGCGCATTGATGCAACCTTCTTACCGGTTGCAAGGTCAGTGACCGTGATATTCGAACCTAGCGGAACCTGTGTGTTCACATCCGAAACGATGCCTTCCACGAGCGTTACGGGCTCCGTAGGGAAGGGATTTGGCACGGCAACAAAGTTGTCATAGGTGCCTGCGGCCGTTGTGCGACTGAACAGCGCTTGATCCGAATTTGGGAGGGCAGAATAGAACATCTCATCTGCCGATGTGTTGATTGGATCTCCGATTCTGCGTACGTCAGTAGCAGAAGAACCCGACACTTTTGCGACGTAGACATCAAAACCACCGGCACCACCAGGTCTGTTGCTTGAGAAGAAAAGTGTTCTTCCATCTGAGCCGATGATCGGAGACATCTCGCTTGATGCCGTGTTGATTCCGGCAAGCACCTTTGGAGTGCTCCACACGGCACCATCGCTTACTGAAAAGTAGATATCTGTTTCGCCATTGCCACCGGGTCTATCGGAAACGAAATAAAGCGTTCGTCCATCACTCGTGATAGAAGGATGAGCATCATACGATGCTGAGTTGATAGAAGCGCCGAGGTTTTTTACATCAACCCAACGTCCATCGACCTTCCGGGCTGAATATAGATCTGTTCGACCGAGGCCGTCTACATCATTCTCGAACGATGCAAAGATGATGAATTGTCCGTCTGGTGTTAGGGTGCCGGAACCGCTGTGAGTTGCGTCGTTCACATCTCCGAGGAGTTTACTTGCGCCGGTCCAACCACTGCTTGTGCGCTCCATAGAACGTAGGCGCTGTCCATCGCCCCCTACGTCAGTCGTGAAAATGATAACGCGACCGTGATTGGTATATGCCGGGGCAAAATCGTCATCGGCTGTGTTGTTATCGAGTGGATCGATCCGAACATTCTGCGCAGAAGCCATTGTGCAGGCAAGCAGGAGCAAGATCGGTAATAAGCGTGATACCATGAGGTGCTCCTTTCTTACAGAGTGAACCAAAGTGAGAGTGATGCTTGAAGACTGTTCAATGAACCTTTGGAGATCTCTACGGTTCTCTCCGGAGGATTCGTTACCGCCTGTGTGTTGTCGGTTACCTTAACACCGGCATCGTACTCCGTGAACATGTACTGATACCCTACACGCGGTACGAGATGAATCGTGGATGACAACGGTATCATGTACCCTAGTCCAACGTC
Organism: Candidatus Kapaibacterium sp.; assembly: GCA_026390655.1. Classification (GTDB taxonomy): domain Bacteria; phylum Bacteroidota; class Ignavibacteria; order Kapaibacteriales; family Kapaibacteriaceae; genus UBA10438. The sequence continues at coordinate 8,492 of JAPLFN010000078.1, read as the reverse complement.
GAGTCCGAATCGCGTTGTTGGGCTGGCGGTGGCAGTAGTTGTGCTGGACGTTGAGGTCAGGGTATATTGACCGGCTGCATCAATAAACCGACACGTTTCATTTGGGTCAACAGATTGATTGAGAGTTGACTCGATGTTGGAAGCGGCAACCTGAACCACAGGTCCAATATGGGCGAACAGCCCATCAGTAATTGAAAAACGAAGGAGCGGATTGATCGTTATGTAGCTGATCTTGTTCGTGTAGTCAGCATTGATGGTTGCGGGCACCGTGGTGAATCCGCCAGAGCCGTCATCAACGGAGCAATCTCGTATCACGTCGCTCTTACTTCCATGAACGGACTTCATGTCGTAAAGGAATCTGCCACCCAGCGAGATAGATTTGGAAAGAGCAACTTCAACGTAGACTCCAAAGAGCGGAGATACTCCGCTGCCGGAAGCGAACGTTTGAAAGATAGACGTCGATGATGATCCAGTGATGTCTCTTGACGTCATCGAATAATTGATACCGGCTTCGAGGCCGAGGCGCCAGGTGAGCCCCTTACTGCTAGACTTGGGTGAGGATGTGACAACAGATCCGGGGCGCCCCTTGGGGCGAAGTACATCTTCTTGCGCCCATGTAGTGGTTACTCCCACTATTGAAATGAGCAACATCATGAATCGAATCTTCATAGATCTCTCCCGGACGAATAATGACGTGTAGAGGCGCAATAACAACACAAACCAGAGAGACAATGTGGCTTGAAGACTTCGTAATGAACCTTCGGACGTGGTGAACGTGGTTAGGCCGTTGCTATACTGGCTGGAATCATCGAGACCAGTGCCGGCATTGGTGTAAGGGGTGAACATCCATTGATAGCCTATGCGGGGCACGAGTTCTATCCATGACGCGATAGAAAACGCGTACCCAATTCCCACGTCAACTCCGAACCGAGTGGACGGTACTGGGTCCTCTGTTGTCGTTGTAGATATCTCCTTGGACGCAACGCCCCTTGTATAAAACTGGCACAGCTCCGAGGGGTCCATCGTCTCGGTGATGGTACTGGATATTGACCCAACTGCTAGTTGTACAACAGGTCCGGCTTGAACAAAGAAATGGTCAAACGGTGTCCACCGAAGCGCCGGCGAGATCGTGACGTAGGAGACAGACGTGGTGTATGTAGAATTGAGCGAGGCCAAGCGATATCCGATCACTGATCCCGATATCGGTTCGATGATCGGGCAGTCCTCAATCACATCGGTCTTTTCTGCACCAAACTTCTTTGCATCGTACAATACCCGAACACAAAGTGCAATGCTCTGCCACGGTTGGACCTCTGCATAGATCCCGAACACGGGAGATACGCCACTCCCACTCTCTAATACCATCAGCGGAGATGTTGATAACGTTCCGGTAACAGTACGAGATGCAAAATTCGCGTTGATGCCCCCTTCAACTCCAACACGTACCATGCTTTGAAATCGGGAAGTCTTTGAAGGGGAAATATCTACACGCACTGAATCTTGTCGAGTAGTCTTCTTCTTATCGTACGGACGCAAAACATCTTCCTGAGCGAAGACGTTGGAAGAGAGGGATACGAGGGTTACGAGGGTTACGAGGGTACGCTCAATAGTTATCAATCTGCGCACGCTGAAGTTTCCCGCTGAAATCAACATACACGCTTTTCCACTCCGTAAAGATCTCGAACGCTGTCCAGCCCCCTTCACGATGTCCATTGCCTGTTCCCTTAATGCCACCGAAGGGCATATGAGCTTCTGCGCCGATCGTTGGTGCATTGATATAGGTAATGCCTGCCTCGATATCGCGAATGGCCGTGAATGCGGCATTCACATCGCGTGTATAGATGCTTGATGACAGCCCGAATGCTGAATCGTTGGCGAGTTCGAGCGCATGTTCGAAAGATGTTGCTTTTGCAACGCTAAGCACCGGACCAAAGATCTCTTCTTGAAAGATGCGATCCGTGCGCTCAACGTTTGTAAAGATTGTTGGCTTCATGAAGAAGCCCCTTGCCTTGTCTCCGTCTACATCGCGCTCGCCCCCTAACACGCATGTGGCTTCAGCTCTTCCGATCTCTACATAGGAGAGAATCTTTTCGAGTTGACGTTGATTGATCACGGGGCCAACCTGTGCATCGGCGTTGGTGAGGCCGTTACCGAGAATGAGTTGCGATGCTTGCTTGATGAGCTCAGCAATGAACGTATCGTGAATGTCTTCATGCAGGATGAGTCTGGACGTAGCAGTGCAGCGCTGTCCGGTCGTCCCGAACGCGCCCCATAACACTCCATGCAACGCAAGATCCATATCGGCGTCGGGCATTACGATCTGTGCATTCTTGCCGCCCATCTCCAGCGATACACGTTTGTTCGTGGCGCCACATCGTGATGCTATTGCCATACCCGTGGTGGTTGAACCCGTGAAGCCGATCAACCGAACATCTGGATTTTCTACCAGAGCAGAGCCGGCCTCGCTATCGCCATGGATCACATTGAACACACCGGGCGGGAGTCCGGCTTCTTCCAATATCTCAGCGAAGATATTTGCGCTATGGGGCGAATCATCACTCGGCTTGAATACAACAGTATTGCCGCACGCCAGTGCCGGAAGGATCTTCCATGACGGCACGGCGATGGGGAAGTTCCATGCGGTGATAATACCGCAGACGCCGATCGGCATGCGGAAGGACATGTTCATTTTATTGTTCATCTCCGAAGGGGCCGTGTGACCAAACAACCGTCGCGTTTCCGTAGCAGCGTAGTAGGCCGTATCGATAGCCTCTTGAATGTCGCCCTTCGTTTCTGCGAGCGTCTTGCCCATTTCGCGCGTCATGATCGCTGCGAGTTCATCCTTACGTCGGGTAAAGATATCACCCGCAACACGCAGGATGTCTCCACGTTTTGGAGCCGGCATAAGTCGCCACGCTTTATACGCAGCAGAAGCAGCATCAACCGCAGCAGCAACATCATCTGCGGACGATAATGGGAACGTGCCGATCACATCCGAAGCATCCGCCGGATTGAGGTTATCGAATGTGCGACCCGTTGAAGAGTCTGTCCATTTTCCGGCGATGTAGTTTTGCATAAGAGAGGTACGGGGTTACGGGGTTACGGGGTTACGGACATACTAGCATCGGGCTTTAGCCCGATGACGCGTCACGTTTTGTGCATCGTGTGCCACAAAGATCGTGAAAACCCTTCTCCCACGATCTGCATTGCCCCATGCCTACCATTTCTGTATTTTACGGCATCGTGATAACGATGTTTTGGAAGGAACATGGCGTTCCTCATTTTCATGCTCTCTATGGTGAATACGAAGCATCGATTGAAATAGAATCCGGTGCCGTATATTCTGGGGCGTTACCTCCTCGAGTAGCGAAGCTTGTTAGAGAGTGGGCTAAGATTCATCGCCGGGAATTGAGGGAGAACTGGGACCTGTGCAGGAAGAAGGTGCCACCCAAAAGAATTCAACCACTCGACTAGGAGACAACGATGATAACACCTGTCAAATGGCGCGTTATATCAGTTCAAACAAAGTCAGACCGTAAACTCGTTGTTGAGTTTGTGGACGGAACCGTAGGAGAGATTGACCTTGCCGATTTCATCTACGGCAGCGATGCAGGTGTCTTTGTTGCACTGCGCGATGACGACGAATTCGCACGTGCGTTTATCGAGTATGGGGCCGTTACGTGGCCATGCGGATTGGATCTGGCTCCCGACGGAATGTGGGCCGAGATTACAGGGAAGGACCCATTTGACGCTGGTACTTCGGGCTAAAGCCCGAAGTCAGTCATCCTCTAAAGACCTCGTATTCCGGTTCTATGTCGCCCCTTGCAATGCGCTTGAGTTTGCCTTGGGCAAGAGTGCGCCGGATGGGTGAGAGACGTTCGTAAAAGTAGATGCCGTTGAGGTGGTCGATCTCGTGCTGCATTACGCGAGCGAGGAGGCCGCCGACTTCTATGCGTTGCTCCTTCATGTGACGATCGAGAAAGCGAACCTGGATCTCACTTGGACGGATTACCACATCTCTAAAGTCAGGTAGACTAAGGCAGCCTTCTTCAAATTCTTCTTCGGTGTCGGAGAATGCTTCGATGACGGGGTTGATGAGAACGATCGGGCCGTCCGATTCTTCCTCTTCATCACTATCGGAAACATCGATAACGGTGAGGGAGAGCCCCTTGCCAACTTGATTCGCTGCAAGACCGATACCATTGGCATTATACATCGTTGCGAGCATATCATCTATGAACACGTTCAGCTCATCAGACAGATCATCGATGGCCAGTGTCCGTTGCTTCAGTACCGGGTGATTGTATGTATAGACAGGTAGGATCATGCAACGATATCGAGGAGCTGTTTGATATCCTCAAGGACGTAGTCAACATCCTTAAGGTCTTGGTTTCCGAATGAATCGCCGTACTGTGCAAAGGCGGTCTTCATCCCTGCATTGCGTGCACCGAGCATATCACGTTCTGCCCAATCACCAACCATGATTGCGTTCTCGGGGGCAACGTCTAGTCTATTCAATACTGTTTTGAATGGAAGGGGGCTTGGCTTACGCTCACCTGTATCGTCAAAGGTCACAACCACATCAAAAAAGTGATGGTAGTTGATAAAACACAATCGCAGCCATGCTTCACGCGTTGGCGCGTCGCTTAGGATACCGAGCTTAATACCTCGACGGTTCAATTGCATCAAGGTGGCTGTTACGTGCGGGTAGGGCTTGAGCGCTGCTTCGCGTGCTCTGCGGTAGGCAATGATGCCGGCGGAGATGATCCGCGGATCTACGTGACCGAGTACGTCGGTCAGGAGTCGATCGAACACCTGCTGATACTCTATCCCTAACTCCTTGTAAATACTGTCGATATGCTCCCTCACCTGATCATACGTCAGGTTCAAACCGGCATCCATCATGGCACCAATCGCAGCATCCACCGCTTGACGCTTCATGCCCATGAAGTCCACAAGCGTGTTGTCGAGGTCAAATACAACGGCTTTAATCATAAGCAAAGTTACGGAGTTACAGAGTTACGTAGGGTCACATTTTAACCCTCTCACTGCACTCAATACTATACCACAGACTTGGTTGTGTGCAAGTAAAGAATATGTTACCTTAGTTTTTGCAGCAGCTTTTAAAGGATGCGGGTATTGTAGCGAAAGGTGACTCATGAAGCCATATTCGTTTGTCGTCGAGAGAACAAACACCGGATACTCCGGGTTTTGTGAGGAGTATGCTGTCTATACTGCTGCCGAGGATCTAATGTCCTTGCGAGAGAATGCAGTAGAAGCGTTGGAGTTGTACTTCAGCGATGAACCTCGTGTGATCAAACCACAACAGATCGGACTTCAATTGGAGTTGACGCAGTTGTTTGCTTTCTATAGCGTGATCAATTCAAGCGCGTTTGCTCGCCGTATCGGAATGAATGAGAGCTTACTGGCGCAATATGTTCTCGGACTCAAACTCCCAAGTGAAAAACAAACTCGCAGGATCGTTCAGGGACTTCGCGATCTCGGAGCCGAACTCCTGAAACTCGATGTAACCCCGTAACCCTGTAACTCCGTAATTTGCCCCATGACACTATCTGAAAACATCGTTGACCAGATCAAGACGGCTATGAAGTCGGGCGACAAAGTGCGTCTCGAGACGCTGCGCTCGCTCCGTGCCTTGATTCTGGAGTTTGAAAAGAGCGGGGTGGACCGCGAAATGACGTCTGACGATGAGTTCAAAATCTTGAACTCTTCGGCAAAAAAACGCAAAGACGCCATCGAACAGTATGAAGCCGTGGGTCGCACCGACACCGCAAACGCAGAACGTGCAGAGCTTGCGATTATCATGGAGTTTCTTCCTGCCCAGATGTCGGAAGATGAAGTACGTGCCGAAGTAAAAGCGCTCGCAGCAAGTATTGGTGCAACGCAACAGGCCGACTTTCTTTGGAAAACTCATGGGTGCGGCAACGAAGGCTCTCAAGGGTAAGGCCGATGGCTCACTCATCCAGTCTGTTGCAAAGCAGATCCTCAGCGGCTCATAACGATGGCCCAAGCGGAACGCGACCTCCTCGAAACTGCTCTCGATGAACTCGAATTCCCTCGTGTGCTTGAGGCTATCGCTCGCACATGTGTATCAGAAGCGGGGGCGGTTCGCACTCTGCACCTTCGTCCGACGATGGACGCGATGGCTCTGCGGGCCGATCTCGATAGAGTGGGGGAGTGCGTAGACCTCATAGCGACCGGCGAGACCATCCCGTTTGATCGCCTATCGGATGTGAAGGGGCTTGTGGTACGCTGTAGAATTGAAGGGAACTTCATTTCAGCACCGGACCTGTTAAAGGTTCTGGAGGCTCTTCAGACGTCACGAAATCTGAAGTCGTTCTTTCGTGAGCGCGCTCCTCGCTGCGAAAATCTCAATGCGTACTGCGAGCCCCTTGTAGAAGATCGTGTACTCGAAAAGCATATTCACGAAGCTATCGACGACAACGGTACTGTCCGTGATAATGCCAGCAGGGAGTTGCAGTCTATACGGCGTGAGATCCACGACCTGAGTGCAAAGCTCCGGAACAGATTGCAGCGCATCCTCAAGAAGTATGGTGATGAGGAGTTGTTGCAAGACGAATTCATTACTCAGCGTGATGGTCGTTTCGTTCTGCCCCTTCGGGTTGAAACAAAGAGAAGTGTTGAGGGAATCATTCATGGTGTTTCTCAGTCGGGTCAGACGGTGTTCATGGAGCCCGCTGAAACGTATGAGATGAATAACGACCTCGCTATTCTCCACGGTCGAGAGCAACGCGAGATCATTCGCATTCTATCCACATTGTCAGCGGAAGTTGGAGCCGTAGCGTATGGAATAGATTCCGCAGTTGATGTCTTGACGGAACTTGATACAATTCTGGCTCGCGCACGATTTGCACTCGATCATGGAGGTATCAAGCCAGTGATCGTTGATGATGAGGAAATCGAACTCACGAATGTTCATCACCCGATCCTCGCCATCAACGCGCGGCGGACGCGTGATGCCGTGATCCCCTTGAGTGTGCGTTTTGATGTAGCAACACGCGGCATCCTTATTTCCGGTCCCAACGCCGGCGGCAAGACCGTTGCGATGAAGGCTATCGGGCTCACGATGTCCATGGCAATGAGTGGCATTTTTCCACTCGGCATGTGCTCCATGCGACCTCGCAGAATCACCACAGCAATCGGTGATCATCAGTCTATCGAATCGAATCTCTCCACGTTCTCGTCACAGATCATTCGTTTGCGCGATGTGCTATCACATTGTGATGGCAACGCCATGGTGTTGATCGATGAGATCTGCGCCGGAACAGATCCTGCTGAAGGGGGCGCATTGGCAGCCGGAATATTGGACTCGCTCATCGAGCGTGGTGCCTGTTTTGTTGTGACCACGCACCAATCATCGTTAAAACAGTACGCCCTTACTCGCTCATCGATCACCAATGCATCTCTTGAGTTTGATGATACAAAGATGCAGCCAACATTTCGATTCCTTTATGGCGTGCCGGGTAACTCCTATGCATTCCATCTCGCAAAAGCCGTTGGACTTCCTGAAGTGGTCATCGATCGTGCCACGGGCTACCTAGGAGATCGTCACGGTGAACTCGAGAAGAGCATTAACGCCATGCAACAATTCCGCCGTGAGGCAGAATCTGCGCATCGTTTGGCCGCCGAAGAACATGCAAAGGCCGAACGTCTCCGCAAGGACTACGAGGAGCGTGTTGCCGCAGTAAAACAGAAACGTAGCAGCGTTGTCGAAGACGCGCGAGAAGAAGCCCGTGAGATCCTTCGCAAGGCTAACGCACTGGTAGAGAACACCATTCGTGAGGTTCGTGAACAACAGAAGTCCACAGCCGAGATCAAACGTGATTTCGAGAAGGGTCGCGTTGCCGATAAACCCCGTTCAGAAACACCTCCTTCCGAAGCGCCTCAAGCTGGCGCACTCACTCCGGGCGCGGTAGCAACCGTTCGAGGCACATCGTCGTCAGGCACGATCATAAGTATTGACGAGAAGGGCAAAAACGTCATGATCGACGTGAATGGTATCAAGTTCAGGGTGCCCCTTGACCAACTCGATAGCGGTGCAACGTCTGCTCCAAAAGAACGGAAGCGTCAATCAAGCATTGTTGATCACCTCAAACTCGATGCGAGCACGTCCCTTGACCTGCGTGGCATGCGAGCTGACGAAGGCTTGCGCGCCCTCGAAGACTTCATCAACAACGGTATCCTTGGCACTCTCACCCATGCCACTATCATCCATGGCAAGGGCACGGGAGCCATGCGCAAGGTTGTTCATGAGTACCTCCACGAACACCCACAGATACAGTCTTGGCGCATCGGCACCATCCATGAAGGCGGCGATGGAATTACGGTAATAGAGTTCCGTTAGTGTGCTAGTGTGCTAGTGTGCTAGTGTGCTAGTGTGCTAGTGTGCTAGTGTGCTAGTGTGCTAGTGTGCTAGTGTGCTAGTGTGCTAATGTGCTAATGTGCAGTAG
>JAPLFN010000113.1:12950-46163 GCA_026390655.1 Candidatus Kapaibacterium sp. | reverse complement strand
CGGCCCTGAAGAACGGCCACGTTAGCCTGAGCCCGGACAAGCACTACTACAGCATCCCGTACGCCTACATCAGCCGGAAGCTGCGCGTGGTCTACAGCGCTTCACGGGTAGAGATCTACTACCGCTTTGAGCTGATAGCCAGCCATGCGCGCTCGCGCCGCGCGCATAGCTACACCACCTTACCGGCGCACCTGGCCAGCCACCACCAGGTGATGGCCGCTTGGAACCCGGAGTACTTCTTGGCCCGGGCCCGCGTCGTGGGGCCACATGCGGAGCTTCTGCTGACAGAGATCCTCAACCGGCGGCCGCATCCCGAGCAGGCCTACAAGTCGTGTCAAGGTATTCTTTCCCTTGCCTCGCGTGTGGGCCATGACAGGCTTGAGCGGGCCTGCCAACGTGCGCAGTTGTGCGGGCTCTATACCTACCGGGCCATAGCCGACATCTTGGAGCGAGGGCTTGATGCCTTCCCCGAGCAAGACGATGAACAACGCACGATGCCCGAGCATGGAAACATCAGAGGCAAGGACTATTACGCAGACCAGGGCACGCCGGCCGGCGGCAATGCCGCTGACACCGACGAGCAAGCACGTAAACCACGTGATCCATCAACAGCGCAAGGAAGGAGAATCTCATGAATGAAGCAATACTGGAGAAGATGAAGGCAATGAAATTGCTCGGCATGGTTCGTGCCTTCACCATGAGCGTAGAGGCAGACAAAACGGTCAACCACACGGCTGATGAGCTCTTAGAGTGGCTCATCAACGCAGAGTGGGACGACCGCTCCAACCGCAAGCAAGAGCGGGGGATCAAGAACGCGCGCTTCCGCTACAAGGCTATGGTTGAACAGATCAGCTTTGCTGACACGCGTCAGGCGAGCAAGAACCAGATCTTGCGCCTGGCCGATTGCACATTCATCGAACGCAGAGAGAACGTCTTGATCACCGGCAGCACGGGTATCGGCAAGAGTTACATCGCCTCTGCCATCGGACATCAGGCCTGCTCGCTTGGGTACAAGGTGCTCTACGAACACAGCGCCAAGCTCTTCTCACGCCTCAAGCTGGCCAAGGCCGACGGGTCCTACCTTAGGGAACTGGTAAAGATGGAGAAGCAGGATCTACTCATCATCGATGATTTCGGTATGCAACCCTTAGATCAGCAGAGCCGGGCCATACTCATGGAGGTCATTGAAGATCGGCACGGAAAGCGGTCGTCCATGTTCACCTCTCAAGTACCGGTTCACAACTGGTACGAAGTCATCGGTGAGAAGACCATTGCCGATGCTATATTAGACCGCATCATTCACGACGCTCATCGCCTCGAACTCAAGGGCGATTCCCTGCGAAAACGCAAGACAAGAACTGCTGAAGAACCGACCGCATAACAAACCCCTTTTTCTAAATCGCCACGATCGAAATCATAGTAACTTTTCACGTCAAACAGGTAGCAACTTTTGGTGGTCACGTTAACGCGGAATCAAGTGGTCAGCTTGAGAGGAATTTCCAACCTTTGTAACGCTTGCTAACCAGGTCGGCTGGAAACGCAAAAACCCACTAAGTCTTTGGACTTAATGGGTTTAGAATGTGGACCCGCAGGGATTCGAACCCCGAACCTTCTGATTCGTAGTCAGATGCTCTATCCAGTTGAGCTACGAGTCCGTCCCGCCAGGGCTTTAGCCTTAGGCTTTAACTTCTAAGCGACGAACTGCCATACTTAGGCTACTCTTCTTATTCGCTGCATTGTTTTTCTTGATGATTCCACGCGATGCAACACGATCAAGAATGCTGAATGCCTTCTTGAGAGCATCCTGCGCTACTTCAAGATTTGTGGCTGTGCGCACAAGCTTGATGATTTCACGAAGTTGCTTCTTGTTGCCGCGATTGTAGATCTTGCGCTTACGCGTTTGACGAATGCGCTTGATTGCTGACTTATGATGGGCCATAGACTGATTTACACCGATTGAATGACAGGGCCACAAAGATAGGGAAAGTCAAGAACCTGGCAAATCCTCCGGCTATTTCAAGGCTGGTTCTGGCTAGATTTGTGGTATGACGCTGTTTGAACACCTGGCCGCACTTCAGACTGAGGCTGTAAACCCACGTACTACTGAGATCGACCTCGCCTCGACGAGGGAAGTGGTTGAAATGCTCCATGCTGAGGATCGTACCGTTGCGCTTGCAGTGGAATTGGTGCTGGATGATGTGGCTGAAGCAGTCGATCTGGTCGCATCCGCCTTTTTGACAGGGGGCAGACTCATATATATAGGGGCAGGAACCTCCGGACGTCTCGGTGTGGTTGATGCGTCGGAAATGCCCCCTACATATGGCACGCAACCCGATATGGTGCAAGGACTTATGGCTGGTGGACCGAATGCGGTCTTTAGGTCTGTGGAAGGGGCTGAAGATTCCACGGAAGCAGGCGTCCAAGCGCTGTTGTCGCTGAGCCCCATACCGCTCAATGCAAAGGATGTTGTCTGCGGTATCTCTGCCTCGGGGAGAACTCCTTTTGTGCAAGGTGGGTTGGAATACGCTCACTCCATTGGGTGTACCACGATTCTCCTTGCCACAAACCCAAAAGACGTTGTTCGCCAACATTGCCAGCACGCCGATGTCTATATATGTCCGGTTGTGGGCCCGGAACCGATCACGGGCTCAACGCGCATGAAGTCCGGAACAGCACAAAAAATAGTTCTCAACATGATCACGTCTGCATCAATGGTCCGCATAGGGAAAACCTACGGCAACGTGATGGTTGACCTACAGCTCACAAACGAAAAACTGAAAGAACGTGCAAAAAGGATTGTTATGACGCTTGGTGGTGTGGATTATGAGGGGGCTGAGGGCCTCTTAGACGCTGCCAATGGTCACGTCAAAACTGCACTCGTGATGGCTAAGCACTCCTGCTCACGAGAACAAGCCGAAGAACGTCTGCTCGCAGCGAATGGCTTTGTGCGCGCTGCTATAAACTCGTAACTGGTAACTCGTAACTCGTAACTCGTAACTCGTAACTCGTAACTCGTAACTGGTAACCCCGTGCTCGACTTCATCCTCCACATAGACATACACCTTGCAGCGCTGACCGCTGCCTATGGTGTATGGACCTATGCCGTGCTCTTCCTCATCGTCTTTGCCGAGACGGGCTTGGTAGTAACACCCTTCCTTCCCGGTGATTCGTTGCTCTTTGCCGCGGGCGCTCTTTGTACGCTTGGTACGCTCGATGTATCTGTGCTTATGGGGCTTCTCATTGTGGCGGCAGTAGTTGGAGACGGAGTGAACTATGCGATCGGAAAGAATATCGGTGAGCGGTTATTCTCGAGTACATCCTCGAGGTTGTTGAAGAAAGAACATTTGGATAGAACGCATGCTTTTTACGAGAAACATGGTGGACGGACGATCATCCTAGCCAGATTCATTCCGATCATCCGCACGTTTGCACCTTTCGTAGCCGGCATTGGTTCTATGAGCTACAGGCAGTTTCTTGCCTACAACGTGGTTGGCGCTGTTGTCTGGGTTGCATCATTCCTCCTTCTTGGATACTACTTCGGTAATCAGCCCTTCGTCAAACAGAATTTCACCCTCGTAATAGGAGTGATCATCATCATAAGCGTTATCCCGGGAATTATTGAAGTGATACGCAGTAAAAAGAAACCGTAATTTGAATGCTTGCTTGGATGGCGAAACTGGCAGACGCACGAGACTTAAAATCTCGTGTCCCGTAAGGGACGTGCGGGTTCAAGCCCCGCTCCAAGCACTCGACTCACCCTCTTTGTTGATCCGCATCATGAACGCACCAATTCGAGCAGTCGTACTCATTATCCTCTTTTCAGTTCTTGGTAGTGAGGTACGTTCACAGAAGCTCTTCACGCGAATGTTACCAGAACAAACGGGCGTGGACTACAGGCATGACTACGACAGGATCAAGATCTCGAAGGATTCGTTGGGTAGAGTGAACTCCATGGTTCCTGGGTGTGGAGTCGCAATCGGAGATATTACAGGCGACGGTAAGCCAGACGTTGTGTTCTCGAGCTTTGGGGGACCAGGGTTTTATCGTAATGATGGCGATTGGAAATACACGAACATCTCGGAGAAGATCGGATACCCAATTGATTCCCTGCAGTTCGCTACAGGTTTAAATCTCGTAGATATAGACGCCGATGGAGATCTCGATCTTTTCGTTGCGCGTTGGCAGAGCAGATGCCGACTCTTGATCAATGACGGCCATGGTGTCTTTACAGAACATGCTGCAGACTATGGTCTTGATTTTCAAGACGAAACGGTTAACAGCGCGTTCTTTGACTATGATGGAGATGGATTACTCGACTGTTATCTCGTAGTCTACTCGAATTATTATTCGCTCGTTACAAACAACATGCGTTCAGACAGTGCCGCAGGAGCTGAGTCTGAGAGGCTTCAACGCAGTGGTAGTACGATGCCTAAATTCGAATCGGCGGCGGGCTCGCAGCGAGAAGAGACCTTGCGAAAGCTTAATGAGCGTTCTCCTAGCGAACTTCGTCATGCCGGGCATGCAGATAAGCTCTATAAGAATAAGGGCAACGGCACCTTCGAAGACGTCACCTACACATCATGGATGAATGACGACGGCATGGGGCTCTCTGCTACCGTGGCTGACATAAATCTTGATGGTCATCCGGATCTCTATGTGGCCAATGATTTTAATTCTACAGACCTCATCTACCTCAATAATGGAGATGGAACGTTTGCAGAGAGCATGATGCGTATGACGCGACGGGCCTCGATTTTTAGTATGGGAAGCGACATCGCAGATCTCAATGGTGACGGACTGCCAGATATTATCACCACAGACATGTTGCCGGACAATCATTTTCGCCGAATCTTGAACGCGGGCAACAACGGCGATATGTCCATTTATAACCCAACGTATGACTCCAACCAAGTTTCAAGAAATATGGTTCAGCTTAATCGTGGGTATAACCAATTCTCAGAAATTGGATATATGACGGGGATGACTGCTACAGACTGGAGTTGGGCATGTCTTATTCAAGATTTTGATCTCGACGGACTTGCCGACGTATTCATAGGTAACGGATATACCTCCGACATTTCCAATCAAGACTACGTCTATAATGTTGATGCTCGTCAGAAGGGCCTCATGCCAAAGATGGGGTTTCTAACGGAACCCAATCACCTATTCCGTCAGCGAGGGTATTTGGACTTTGTTGAAGCAGGAGTTGAATGGGGTGTGGCAGACACGTCCACAACATTTGGAGCAGCATATGGTGATCTCGATGGAGATGTCGACCTAGATCTTGTTGTCGCCAACATGGATACTGTTGCGTTTGTGTATCGCAACAACGCCGTTGAACAAAAACGCGGTTCTTTTGTTGCCATCACGTTTAAAGGAGACGGTGCAAATACAAGCGGGCTTGGAACAAAAGTGCGCGTCGTTGCCGGCAACCGTTCCTATTACCAGGAGCATTTTCTTGTAAGGGGCTATCAGTCGCGAATGGACGATCGTATGATCATTGGCGTGGGCGCCGCTTCTATCGCAGATTCGATCATCGTGCAATGGCCGGATGGTCGCGCTCAGATTCTAACGCAACAGCAGGTCAACAAGGTGTACGCCTTCAGCAATGCAGATGCAACTCCTCCATCAACGTCATTGTTTGCCCTTCCTGAAGTGAGCGCGCCGCTCTTTACTGATGCAAGTTCCACCAGTGGATTGAACTTTGTCCATTCGGAAAATTTATTCGACGATTTTAAGCGCTATCGACTAATGCCTACTCGCGTATCGTGGGGAGGTCCGGCTGTTGCAGTTGGTGATCTCAATAATGATGGCTTGGATGATGTCATGTTCGGCGCTTCAAAAGGACGCAGTATCTCAACGTTTCTGCAGAAGACGCCGGGCACGTTTATTCGATCGGAATCTGGGCTCACTGGGGTTGATACAACGTACGAGTCGCAAGCAATGGTTCTCGTTGACATTGACAATGATGGTGATCGAGATCTCGTAATTGCAGGCGGCGGTGCGGAGTATGCCGAAGACGATATTGAACGTGGGCTACGTGTCTATTTGAACAACGGCAAGGGAATGCTATCTCGCGTTGTAATGGGGGTTCCAAGAATCAATACCAACGCCGCAACGATCAATGCCTGCGATTATGATGGTGATGGAGATTTTGATCTCTTTATTGGTGGTGGTGTAAAGACAGATATGTACCCATTTGCTGATAGCAGTTACGTTCTTGAAAACAGGGGGAAGGGTACGTTTGTAGATGTAACAGACCGAGTAATGCCCGGAGTTCGGAACATCGGAATCGTTCGAACTGCGCTTTGGTCGGACGTCGACGCAGATGGTCGTTTTGACCTGTTCTTAACCGGAGAGTGGATGCCCCTTACCATCATGCACAATGACGGGGCAACGTTTTCGAATGTCACCGAGAAGGCCGGCCTCGCCAAAACCACCGGTTGGTGGTACAGCCTAATTGGTGCCGATGTTGACAATGACGGGGACATGGATTACGTGGCGGGAAATCTTGGATTGAACTCCAGATACCAAACGTCCGTTGAGAAGCCAATTGAGATTTTCGCTGCCGATTTTGACGATAACGGTAGTATCGATCCTCTCATTACGTGGTGGTTCGAAGGGAAGCGCCACATTATTCGGGATCGTGGCAAAGTGTTCTCGCAAATGCCAACGCTTAACAGGAAATTCAACGAATTCGTGGATTTCGCTGTGGCACCGATAGAAAAAGTGGTAGAAAAGGACATGCTCGATACGTGTTATCACCGTGCCTTGCTTTTATCGGAATCTGTTGTGCTCATTAATGATGGTACGGGACGGTTCACAATTAGCCCCCTGCCCGCAGAAGCACAGATTGCACCCGTATTGGGGATGGAAGCCCTTGATCTTAATGGAGATTCATGGATGGACCTCGTCCTGGTGGGCAATATTTATGGAGCCGAAGACGATGTAGTTCGGTATGATGCCGGAAAGGGGCTTGTGCTCCTTGGGTCTGGCGATGGGAAATTCGTTCCACAGACACTACCGGAGTCGGGTTTTGCCTCCCAATTTGATGCTAGGGGGCTCGTGAGCATACGAAACCCGGGCTCAGCGTCCGCACCACTCGTCCTTATCTCCGCTGTAAACCAAGGCCACACATTGACTTACCTCCCGCTAACACGCGATATTCGAGTACAAAGGGTAGATCCAATGAAGGTTACGTCTGCAGTTTTTGCAGTTGGTTCGGGTCAAAGGCGGACGGAAGTCTACTGTGGATCGGGATATCGTAGCCAAACGAGCTGCAATCTGCTCGTTCCTCCCGGTGCCACTTCGGTTACAACCTACCTCCGTCAAAAGAAATCAGGGACGATTGCCGTAAGAAATAAATGACACTACTTATTGTGAGGAATACACGTTGTGTATATTTTACATGTGTTGGTCAGGTAACTCTGACCAGTAACGGCGTGTCTTCGAACACATCTTTCGTCAAATTGAAACAAAATTATCTGCACGTTTAATTCCAACTTATCAGTGGTACACCTATGAAGAGGATCTACTCCTTTCTCTTGGGCTTGGTTTTCATAGTAGGCTTGCTAAGCTTCTCAACAGAAGCACAAGCTCAGTATTGTAAACCAGCGCTTATGCCTGGGTTCTGGGGACAGGGCATTACGTTCTTTCGTTTCGGTGCGTTCTCTCGGAGCTCTCCGGGCACCGACTATGCTAACCAGTCTGGTTATGATTACTTCACGGCCACGACGCTAAGTGCACCACGTGCTACTCCGCAAACCACGCAGATCCAAACAAATGCCTTTGGTCAAAAAGGGTATTCGATCTGGATCGATATGGACCAGGATGGAATTTTCACGACTTCTGAGCGTGTGCTCTGTGTAGTTGATGGAGCGTTCGGTCCGTATATGTACAATACAACCGTCACAATCCCATGTACTGCTCGTACTGGTGTAACACGTATGCGCGTGTTCTTCATGACGAACGCAGGTGCGTGTCCATCGGATCCATGTACCTTCCCTGGCTTTGTGCAGGGTGAATGCGAAGACTACAACCTTGATATCATTGGCGATTTCGTGTCATCATTCCCTAATGACACGCCGGACAGCTCGGCCATTCTGCCACGTGGTAACACATACGATGCTTCAACTGTTACCCGCCCTAAGCCAAGCATGACCCTTCGTGCCGGGACAGCGAGTCAAGCCTTCACGATCAAGTACCGCATCTTTGGACCACTGCCACTTACTGATACAATCTATAAGGCTGATTGGACGGCAAATGCTCCTTCCACAGGCACGTTCCCATTAAGCTTCGTTTCTTCGCCTAGCTCCGCAACTGGCATTGCAGCCGGACCTGGTGCCTCGCTTGTTACAGGAAACGTGATTGGTGGCGAGTACTCATTGCTTGTTCAGTCCATTGGTGGGGTTTCTAGTTGTAACAATGACTGGTCACGTTCATTTACCATTGCTCTAAACCGTGACATTTCCGTGCGCGGAATTCGTTCGCCTCAATCCAACGAGCTTCCTCGTCGTTATAAATACCCAAATACCACTCCAATCCCCGTGGAAGCCATCTTCCAAAATGCCGGATTGGATACCGTAAAGGCGTTTCGCGGGATTTGTCGCATCACTGGTCCATCTGGCACACTTGTTTACATCGATACTGTGACCGTGTCGGAAGTGCTCATACCTGGTGGCCGTTTGACACAGTCGTTTGACAGCTTCATTGCAAGTGGAACCGGTCACCCCGTCGGTCTGTACAACGTTGTCTTCTGTGCAGAACTGATCACGCCATTTCCGGATGAAAATCCATTCAATGACTGCTTACCACGTCCGGGACAACCAAGCTACATCTATGAGGTTGGCTATAACGAAGAGCCGGCCGTTAGCTCAGTTACTGTGCCTGGAGCATCCCAGGGGTTGTTCGCAAATCGTCCGTTCCGTCCAGAAGCTGTATATGAGAACAACGGTATTCAAGATCTGTCCAACGTACCTGTTCGTTTGATCATTACGCAACTCAGCACGGGCCTCGTTGTATATAATCAACCTGGTATCGTGCCGGACATTGCTGCGGGTCAGTTCAACAAAGCCATATACACGTTCCCGGCATTCAGCCCAACAGTGGGCGGAGACTATCGTTTCTGCTTCCGTTGCGAGTATCCTGGTGACCCAGTTCTCACGAACAACGAGATATGTGTCGTCCGCACAATTCAATCGAACCTCGCCGGTGTGTACACTATCGGTGTCACTAAGCCAGGCCCTCGTAATTACCTGACTATAAACGCAGCGCTTGATGATCTCTATATCAAGGGGCTCAGCGGCGCAGTCACGTTTGAGTTTACCGATGAGTCGTATACACAGACCGTGACAGGTGTTGCGAACCCTGCTATCGACCTTTCTTCGCGCATCATCGGTGCAAGCTCCACGAATACGATCACGTTCAAGCCAAGCCTTGAGCGCTCGATCAGCAAGGGGTCTGTTACTATTAACATGGTGACGGAGTCTGGCATTGGTGTCCTACTGGGCCAAAACATCAACCCATCAAACATCAACGCTATCCAAAAGCAGACGTACTTCGGTAATGCCCAGAATGCTAATTCTGCTGGTTACATCACCTTCGATGGTGGTGCGCAGAAGTCGCTGAAGTTCACCATGAGAAAGAACGTCCTAGCGGGCTTCCCTTCTCCGCACGTCTCGGTGTTCTACCTCTCGTCCGGTTCTTCAAACATGCTGATCAAGAACTGTATCATCGGGAATGGAGATGGTGTGGTTCCAAGCTATGCTACAACGCTTCCTCAGGTGCAGTTCAATGCGGGCTCTAATCAGTATCGCTTCGAAGGAAATACGAAGAACACGAACATCAGTTATACTGCCGGCATCACATCACGTGACACTATCAACCCGGACAATCTCGGTAACATTGACACGCTCATTAACACGAACAACAAGTTTGTTGGAAATGAGATCAGTGGATTCGGTTACGGCGTGATCTCGATTGGTATTGGATCACTCATCAAGGCTGGCGTCAACGACTTCCGTCCATATTACAATGCAGGTACGGAGATCACAGGCAATCTCATCTTCAATGTTCGTCGCGCTGGAATCTTCGTTGCATACGAAGATGGTGTGAAGGTAGCATCGAACCGTATCTACAACGTCGGAGCTACCACGGGCGGTACTGAAAATGAATGTGCCGGTATCCTTGCAGGTGGTGAGGTTCGTTATAACAACATGAACCTGATGATCGCGCAGAACGAGATCAGCGGCGTACGCGGTAATACGTGGAGCCGTGGAGTTGTTGTGGAACAATGTCGCAATGACTATCAGTCGATCAACGCTACAAACAAGGGCTTTGGTCCACGTACACAAGCTGGAACAGTGAGCTTCCCGAATAAGCCAGAGCACTCATATGTTACGAGCAATGCTGTTTGGGGTCTCACACGTGGGGCAGCTGGTGCGAGCATGGCTGGTATCCACGTATACACACGCCGCGCAACAACTGCAGATCCGCTAACTGCGCTGGTTACGCCATCGATTCTCACCTACTTCACCGTTGGTGACTCGGTAGTAAACAACACGGTAGTAATTAGCAATGACAACTTAGTTGGGACGGGAGCTATCGTTGGTGTTGGCGTTCAAAACGCGAACACGCCGGTAGTGATGAACAATGCTATCTCGTTGCAATCAAATCTGAATGCAGCAAGCCTTACACAGTCGGCCATCTTCTATGAGGGAACACTGTTCCGTAATGGTCAGGTGAATGCATGGTACTTGCCGACTGGTGCCCCTGGTGCTCTCGTTTCCAACCGGAACGCGTTTTGGGCTCCAAATTCGGGCATCGCTCGTTTTGTTGAGATTTCAGAGAAGAGCGAAATTGTTTCGGCTGGTTCGCAAACAGAGTTCACAACAATCGCACAATGGCGGAACTGGACGGCACAGGACATTAATTCCGTTGTGGGAGACTTCACCACTGAGCATGTTTTCCTCGGTGTTGCACCTAATCAGAATCTTCGTGTTAATGTTACTCCACTTCCAGTTGGTTCTATCCTCAACAATCGTGGCCAGCGTCTGGCCGGCACAACTCTTGATATAGATGGAGCTCTGCGTGGTCAGGCTGGATTGGGCTATGACATCGGTGCTGATGAGTTTGACGGTCGTCTCTACGTTAGCGATCTCGAAGTCATTGACATCATCAAGCCGGCAGCCTACCGTGATGCACTAGGCACAACGAGCGATGCAGAATACATCATGACAACGGCTCCGATCGATGTTACATCACGGATCCGCAATAATGGTGGTCTTGCAACTACGAATTCACCGGTTAGAGTTCGTGTCTACCTCGAAACAGCCAACTCAAACAATACTGATGCAGTTGTTCCAACATGGAACGGCACTCCGGTTGTTGATCGTGTGGTTTCGACTGCACTTGCTTCAGGTGAATCGAAGGACGTTGTGTTTAACATCCCGTCATGGACGCCTCAAACGTACTATGGCATGGCCGGCTATAACGTACCTGCTCGCTTCTCCACAATGAGCATCAACGTAACACCTCGTTATCGTATAGAAGTGACGACTTCATCTGATGAGTTCAACCCGAACAATATTCAGTCTAAGGTCGTCCGCTTCTTCCTTCGCAAGTCTACAAACCGCATTGCCGTCAGTGTCCGCGGCTCTGCCAACAACATTCTAGTAGGAACACCTACAGTGAATGAGATTGTTGGTAAGCTCAACAGTGACAGCGTAACGAAGGCACTTGCAGATCTTGGATATGTAAACGATCCGTCAAACAATCGTTTTGATTACGACGTGTTCGAGCGCAACGCCTGGGCCACTCGCTCAGTGAACTACACGATGTATCACACAACGTTCTGGTCACACGACCAAACTGCACTAACGCGCACAGAGCGTGATGATATTCGCAACTTTGTTTCAGCGGGTGTTCCAGGTAACAAGAAGAATCTTGCGATTTCTGGTCAAGGCTTCCCTGCACAGCACTCAGGTGCTACGGTAGCGAGCGATATCAACTTCGTGCAGCGCGTGCTCCGTGCCGTGAATCAGGCACCAGGAACTCCGTTCACACCGAACTATAGCGGACGTCGTGTATTTGGTAACGCAATTGCGCGCAACTCCGTGGAGCTTGTTGACCGTACTGGGGTATTTAATGACGCTGAGCCAGTTCCGGCATTGATCCGCATCTACTCCGACCCTACCACGCCGGGTATTGCTAGCACAGCATATTCGTACGTTGCGGGCGATCGTAGCACGGTTGACTCGATCATGGGAACGGCTACTGCTGCCATCACGTCGAACATTGTCTACCTTGGTGTTGATTGGCGTCACTTCGCACGTACAGGTGTCCGCACCGGTAATGAGCGTGTAGTGCGAGGCATCTTCGACTTCTTTGAATCAAACGGTGGTGGATTAGTTCCAGTTTCACTTGTATCGTTCGATGCTAAGGCTCGTACGAATGATGTGGATGTTTTCTGGACAACTGCCACAGAGAAGAACACCGATCACTTCATCGTTGAACGCGCAATGATCTCAGGTGCCAAGGCTGGTGAAGTTTCTTCATCTTCTGACTTTGCTACGGTTCGTACGGTACCTGCGGCAGGTAGTTCAACGATTCGTCGCGACTATTCGATCAAGGATGAGAACCTCGCATCTGGCACATACACATATCGTTTGACAGCAATCGATATGGACGGTGCACGCTCTTCGTCGCAAGAAGTTAATGTTACGATCGACGGTGAAGGCGCGGGACTTCAGCTAGCTGACGTAACTCCTAACCCAGTTGCAAACAGTGCTAAGGTATCCTTCTCGCTTACAACGGCTGGAGACGTTCAACTCATCATGGTGAACGTTGCAGGTCAAGAAGTGCTTACTGTTACTCAAGGCTCATTTGCTGCAGGTACACACAGCGCATCAATTGACGCAGCGACATTAGCATCGGGTACATACACACTTGTTCTTCGTAGCAACGGCTTGGTCGTATCTAAGAATGTGACGATCTCGAAGTAACATTCGATTTCGATCCTGACAATCACCGAACCGCTCCTGTGCCCAATGGCGCAGGAGCGGTTCGTATTTTTGGTACTTCATGCAAACGTTCCTTCAACGACCAGTCATACGAGCACTTCTGTCCGGTGTGCTTCTAGGTATAGCCTTTCCGCAGGTCAGCCTCGGAACGTTAGGATTACTTGTCTTCGTAGCATATGTACCACTCCTGCTTGCCATTATCGATGGAGGAAAGGCAGCGCGCAGGTGGTCATTGATCGCTTGGTTCTACCTCACGTTCGTGGTCTTTCACGGTCTTAGCAATTGGTGGGTGTGCTCCTGGCAGGCACAAACGGATCCGTACCTCTTTGCTAGTGGTTTAGCCCTGTGGTTGTTTCATCCGTTCTTCCTCATGCTGCCGTTCATAGCGCTTGCGTCGATTCGTAGAAGACTGGGTATTGTCTGGATGTTGATATCCACGCCACTTTCTATCGCAGGCTTTGAATGGTTGCACGGACAAACCGATGCATCGTACCCCTGGCTTACCATTGGGTACTCCTTAGTGCACACGCCTTTTGCCCAAGTGGCCGATACTGTTGGGGTCTATGGGCTCTCCTTCATGATAGGAATAGTCAACGCCTTGGTCCTTTATGTTTTCCTCGCACTTCGACAGGGTGCACGCATTCGGACGCCATCGGTCTTGCTCGCCGTCTTTATCATTGCGTGGGGAGCGTGGGGATTGAGCAAGAGCGAGCCCCCTATAAACGGCGATTCAATATCGGTGATGTTGGTGCAGCCGAATGAGAATCCGTGGGAGAAGTGGGGCGATACGAGGGCACAAGTTGACGTGCATGAAATGCTCGTGGATTCAGCGCGGTCTTCTGGTTCCAAGCCCGACATGGTTGTGTGGAGTGAAACGGCTATACCCTACACGATTCGCGACCCTCGTTTAGAAGCAGAATGGGAAGAGTTGAGAAAATGGGTTGACACTTCTCAGATCTCCTTGCTTACGGGTTTTGCTGATGTGATGGTTTATCCGCCCGGACAGGCGCCACCATCGGCTCGTCACTCACGCATTGACCCCGCAGTGAGGTTTGACACGTTCAATGCAGCAATGATGATCAATGCAGGAGTTCTCGATGTGCCCGTGCATCGCAAATCTATGCTTACGCCCTTCGCAGAACGACTCCCTTTTGCCGACCAGCTGACCTTTGCCATGTCGTGGATTGAATGGGGCGTAGGTATCTCTGCATGGGGTAAGGGGCAAACCAGAAATCCCCTTGAGCTGGTGCGAAGTGGAGACACGATCGCTCACGTGGGTACCATCATTTGCATAGAGTCCATCTACCCGGAAGTGGCACGTGATCTCTTCAACAATGGTGCGTCAACAATGGTGCAGACCTTCTGTGCGTTATCACCAATGATGCGTGGTACAACGGCACCTGGGGACCTGAGCAACATTTCGATATTGCCCGCATGCGAGCCATTGAACAGAGGAGGACAATCATTAGATGCGCAAACTCCGGGATCACTGGCATCATCAGACCGGACGGGTCCGAGGATCCGCATCCCGCTATCAAGCCAATGACCCGTGGCGTGGTTGTAGGCAGCGCTCCACTTTCCCATGCTAGGACTATCTACTCAATCATTGGTGACCCATTGCCCATCACGGGGCTCATCTGCACGATCATTCTCCTATTGATTGCACGAATTCCGTTCATCCTTCGTAATCTTCCTTTCCGTTTCACATCGATCGAAAAAACCTTTCTATGAATCAATTGAACTTTCGGATCGTGACGCTTTTTGTCACTGTCCTTGGTCTCTCACTGTCTGCAACGGCGCAATACAAGCCCCTTGCCTACAAAGAGTATGACCTACCAAATGGCCTGCATGTGATCCTTCACGAGGATCATTCAGCTCCAGTTGTCGCAACCGTTGTTCACTATATGGTGGGCTCGCGTGATGAGGACCCTGCTCGTACGGGCTTTGCGCATTTCTTTGAGCACCTCATGTTTGAGTCAACAGATGCGATCGAGCGTGCCACGATCGACAAAATGGTCAATGGGGCCGGAGGGCAGCTGAATGCGTTCACGGGCAATGATCAAACGGTCTATCACTTTGTATTGCCCTCCAATCAAGTGCGTTTGGCTTTATGGATCGAAGCACAACGAATGCGCAAACTGCATGTCAATACGATCGGTGTGGAAACACAGCGTGGTGTAGTAAAAGAGGAACGAAAAAACAGATACGACAATGCACCGTACGGCGGATGGATGGAGAAGACGCAGGCAACACTTTTTGCCGGCACACCCTACCAGTGGTCGCCGATCGGCTCCGCCCAGCACATTGACAGTGCGTCGATCGCCGAGTTCAAGGCCTTTTACGATGCATACTATCAGCCCAATAACGCGATCCTTGTTGTGAGCGGTGATTTTGATGAAACACTTGTACGCGAGACCATCCTGGCGTACTTCGGCGAGTATCAACGTAGCCCAGAGCCTCGCCGACCAGTTGTTGGTGATCTTGCACCGCTGAGCGGCGAGATACGTGAGACCATTAACGACCCCAAGGCACAACTGCCCGCGTTGTTCATGTCCTATCGTGCAATGCCTCAAACGGACCCCGACTCCTATGCTGCGGATCTCTTAACAACGATCCTTTCAAATGGCGAGTCGTCAAGATTCTACCATTCACTCGTAGACAGCCAGCAGGTAGCAGTTCAGGCAAGCATCTCATTATTCCCTCGTGAATTTGTTGGAATGATCTACTGCGTTGGGATTGCCGCGCCCGGTAAGGGGCTCGCAGATGTAGAAAAAGGAATCGATGCGGAACTTGCATTGGTGATGAGCACGGGCGTAACAGATGAGGAACTGGTAAAGGCGAAGAATATAACTGAGGCCAGTTTTGTTGAAGGACGCACAGGAGTCTACCAAAAAGCGCTCGCACTTTCTAATGCCTATCGTTTTGATAAAACAACGTCTGCGATCAACGACGAGATGGCAAAGTATATGAAGGTAACAAAGGCCGATATCCAACGAGTAGCAAAGAGACTCTTTGGTACAAATCAACGCATCGTCCTTACCTACTTGCCGGTGAAGGGGTAAGCCATGAACACCACTACATTGAATGTTATGCTATCACGATCCATTTTCTCGGTCATGTGTTTGTTTGCAGTTATTGCCTACACGGGGAATGCGCAAACAACGAAGAAGAAGTCGACAAAGAAGGCAAAGACCCCCGCGGCAGTGCAAGCCCCCTCAAAAGATTCATCTGGAGTAGTTGAAGAAAAGATTGATCCGCCGAATCTCAATGTTCGGCCGAAGGCATTGTCCGGCACGGCGTTTGTATTCCCGGAATACAAAGACTTCACGTTGTCCAACGGACTTCATGTATACCTGCTTGAAAATCACGAGCAACCAACTCTTACGTTCAACATCGTCATTCGTGGTGGCGATGCATATGATCCAAGAGGCAAAGAGGGAACGGCTGCAATCTCGGGCGATATGCTTGGCAAGGGAACAAAGAATCGGACGGCAGGGCAGATCGCGGAAACACTAGATGGTGTTGGCGCAAACATCAGCGTGTCTTCTGCTGGTGAATCGATGACAATCAATGCATCGTTTCTCAAACGTCACACCAATACAGTGCTTGCCATCTTGAGTGAGCAACTGCGCGAACCAACATTTGCAGAGGAAGAACTCGACAAACTCAAGACTCAATATCAGTCGAGTGTAGCAAGCAGACGATCCCGACCTGCTGAGCTAGCCCAAGCATTGTCGCGAAAGGTGATCTACGGGATGAACAACCCACTAGCTCGGCGGACGTCCGAAGGGTCTATTAAGGCCGTTACTCGTGAAGACATTGTTGCATTTCATAGCGACTATGTCCGTCCAAACTCAGCTTCAATTGCCATTGTGGGCGATATCAATGAAAAGGAGGCGCGCGATCTCCTTCAGAAGTACTTCTCCATGTGGGAAAAAGGCACTCGTCCTGAAACCGAATTCCCTCCAATACGAACCGAGCCGGCCGGCGTATACTTCGTTCCGCGCAAGGGGGCTGTGCAGAGTGCGGTAATAGTTTGTGCTGCAGGACCTGCGGTACGTGAGCGCGACTATTCTGCCGCTCAAATTATGACCGGCTATATCGGTGGCGGGTTCGGCAGTCTGCTGTTTAATACCCTGCGCGAAACCTATTCGTACACCTATTCGCCGTTCTCAGTGTTAACGCGAGGTCGCCGATACAATCGCATTGCTGTTGGTGCTGAAGTGCGATCCGCTGTTACTGATTCTGCAGTGGCAGTAATCTATCGTGAGCTCAGAAAGCTTGCTTCAGAGGGACCTGATGAGCAGGCACTCGCACGCCGTGTTGCCTCAGAAGTTGGACAATATCAGATCGCATTTGAGCGCGCGAGTACCGTCGCTGCGGTTCTGCAGAATTCGTGGTTAAATGATGTGCCGATCGATGAGGTAGTGAATTACACATCACGCCTTGAGGCGCTGGGTGTTGGCGATGTTCAGGAGGCAGCAGGACGTTACCTGGGGATGTTCAACACACGACTCGTTGTAGTTGGGAGCCCGGATATTCGTTCTAAGCTTGAGCAATTTGGTCCGATCAAGGACTTTACCTTAGACCTTGAGCCGGCAGCGCCTGTTCAATACCCCAAGGTTGCAATGACATATGATCAACTTGTTGAGAAGTATATAGAGGCAATTGGTGGAAGTGCCGCGGTGGCATCGATAAAAAGCCTGGTGATCAGTGGCACTGCAAAGATGTCCATGCAGGGGAGTGACATGAAGGGCACGTTCCAGCGCACGGTTACATCTGCCAAGCAGGAGAAGTCCGCGATCGATCTAGGCACAATGAAGCAGACTCAGTGGGTAGATGGCAAGTCTGCCTGGGTCTCAATGATGGACGGACCGGCCGGTGAGCAAAGCAAATTAGAAGCAGGTGCGTTGATCCTAGATGCGAGGATCTTCCCATTTGCAACGCTTGTGCAGGATGGTTACCAAGTGGTTGTGAAGTGGAATGAAAACGGCTTGATCGTAGTTCAAGCGTCAAGCCCATTTGAACGCACAGATCGCTATTACCTTGACGAGAAGACCATGCTTGTTGTGCGTCTTGAAAAAGATGAGTCAACACAGCGCGGCATTCTTACTACTGTTGAGAAATACGAAGATTTTGTAACTGTCGCAGGCGTGAAGTTCCCATCGGTCACCCGTATTCAAAACAGCATCTACTCGTTAACGATGAATTCTGCGTACGAAGTGAATGCGTCGATTGACGATTCACTTTTCACTCCACAAAAAAAGTAAGGGGCTCTGCACGTGCGCATCATTGCAGCCGGCAAAGCACTTTGGCACGGAGTTCGCGCTCCTTGGAGAGTTCAGGAAGCAACATCACAAGCGGCTACGGCGATCTTCGCCGTAGCCGTCTTGCTCATTGTGGCAGTAAGTACATGGTGTGCCATACTTGAAAATGGTGATCCCGCACTTGTGGCGGAGTCACGAACACTTTCCCAGCTCACAGAAATGTTGCCGGTTGCAAAAGACGCTCAACTCGATCTATCAACACCGCAAAGACAGTTCACTGGCGCACTTGGCGGAGCGTTGATGGTCACGATTGGAACTACGGCTGCGCTTGCCGGTTTCTTTCTCATTGCTATGCGATTCATGACCAACGCACCCGTTACGTATAGCATGGCTATCGTTGCGGTCTCGTCGTCCGCGATAATCCAAGGTCTCGATCTTCTCGTCTCTGTTGCAGGACACATCTATTTTCATTCCGCTCGCGCCGGACTTCATGCTGGGTTGTTTGTTAGCCCCATTGATGCCCCCATGCTCTTTACATGGCTACAGCGCATCAGCCTTTTCTCTCTTTGGCAATACATAGCTATTGCAATTGCTCTTTCAACGTGGGGCGGCCTGCACCGCCGATACGGCATTGTTGTGGGAGCTGTAGTGTGGTTCATTACGCGTCTGATCCTGGGTGCCTTCACGCTCGTCAGTTGGGTGGTCTCCCTGCAAAAAGTGTAACTCTTCGCTCTTCCGCCTTGTCAACCTTACAACCACGGTTGACAGGAAATGCGCGGAAGAACCAACCATATTGGCAGACCGATACCATCTGAAGAGATGTCCACGTTGGTGGCAGCTTTTCGTGTGGGAGACCGCGATGCGTTTCGAAGCATTTACGATCTCTATGAGGCGGCAGTCTACCGTTTCTGCAGGCACATGCTCAACGATGAGGCTGCTGCGAAAGACGCTTTCCAGGACACCTTCATTCGTTTTTACGAGCACCGCCAAGAACTACGTGGCGATAACGTCCGCTCATGGTTGTTCGTCATCGCCCGCAGAACCTGCCTCAACGTGATCAGGGCTCAACGGAAGACCCATGACTCCTTTGATGAAGGGGCTCATGCTTGGAAAGAAGACGTTGAAGGCGACGTGGCACTGCGTGATGAGATCGATCGGGCGATGCGATGCCTACCCGTTACCCTGAGAGAGGCGCTTCTCCTACGTGAGTACGAAGGACATTCGTATCAGGAGATCGCCGAAATCTGCTCAATTGACCTTTCATTGGCAAAGGTTCGAGTTCACCGAGCCCGCCTTGCTATGCGCAAACTTCTCGCAGCCGTAGTGCTGCACGAAAAATGATACCCGATATTCTTGTATCAAAATATCTTGATGGCGATCTCTCTATAGAGGAGGACGTGGAGTTGCGGAAACGGTTGTCGGAAGACCCGTCTGCGAAAGAAGCGTTCGATGCCGCGATCCTGATTCACATAGCCATGTCATGTGCCGATCCCTTTGAGGTGCCGGAGGACGCAAGAAGGGATACTCTTACGGCAGTTTTTGCCCGCATTGAGGCTTCTGCCGCACCATTGGAGCTCCCAGCCATTAAGAGTGTTTCGCGAATGGGGCGCCCCCTAGCAATGGCCTTGGCCCTTGTTCTTCTTGTCAGCATCCCCATTGGTGAGCCCGATCTGTTGTTCATTGATGGAGAAAAGGCCGAAGTGGCTGCCGTGCATAAGTCCGACGTCCTCGATAGCAGAACCTTGGTCGGCCCCAGGCCAAGAGCTGAACTGTCGCTGGCGACATTCAATTCGGGAAGCCTAACGTCAACTCCACAAGCAAGCGAAATTCAATTCGTGGAGGATCTCCCAGTGGCGACAGATGAAGCAATGGCATCTGTTGTATCAGTGCCCGTGGCTACTGATCCGGTCCGGGTAGAGCCAGAATGGGTGGAAGAGCCAACAAAGCCAAGCCTAGCCATGGTTCTCGGCACCTATGTGGGAGCCGGAATTGGAAGCAGTGACCCATCGCTATCGAACACAACCATCGTGGCACAAAGCATAGGCTACAAAGTAAGTAGTAACACTACGGTCGGCTTGGAATTCGGATCTCTTTCGTATGCAAATGCCGTTTCGACTACGGCAAACATCAGCAACCGCGATCCCTCTGCCGTTCATGCCAGCCGAATCAATGGAGAAGATGGGCATACAACGAAACTCGAGCCCGCACCGCCAAATGAGTACACAAAGCAGTCACTTAGTACAACCCAGTCCGTTACTCGCCTGTGGGGCACAGCCTTTATTCAACAGTCGTTGTTCCGAACAAGCATCGGGGAGCTTCAGGCAAAGGCCGGTGTTGGCGTAGATGAGGTGGGGCTGACTGGATTTGGTCGGTTGACGGGGCAGGTCCGAATTCAGAAGTGGCTCTCATTTTCCATTGGTGCTGAGGCCAGATCACTCTCTTCCGGCATTCAGTCCTCAGGAGGAACCATTAACAGCTCGTCGGTCGGATTTCTCCTGAGTGCAGTTGCAGGCATTCAAATCACCCCGTAATGGTTTAAAAACCATTGTATATTGCGACCCAACGAGAAATCGTCCGATAATGAAATAGTAAACCTGGAGTCAGAATGAACCGTTCACGTACGCACTTCTATACGTCAGTTACATTGTTGGTTTTCGTTGCTGCCAGTATGGCAACGATTGCTCAGCGATCCATCGTTGTTCAACCAACCTCTCTTCCGCGCTCCACGGAGTCCATCAGTAGCGCAGTACGGCAGACCGTTGGTAATGTTTCAACAACGGGCGGAGCTGAGGAGTATCGTCAGGCTGTGACGTCTCCAATTCTTCATACCACAATGCCGAAGATCGTTGACGCAGTGCAAGCGGGATTACCCGGAATTCAGGTTGGCTTCACCTATTACGACTTTCAAACGAACGGTGCGATGTCCAACAGACTCGTGTATACACCGGATGGTCCAGACAAGTATGTGCAAATGGTGTGGATGACGTCAAAGGATAGCACACGAGATGCTGCCACACGCATTCCGGGATTCGCTGGTAATAATCGTGGAACGCATTACACGTTTCTTATTGTCAACAGTCCGGACGCACCAGAGCTCGGCGTTGATGACTGGCAAAAAGTTGAAACACTTCGTGCCGGATGGCCGTCGATTGTTCAGTATAAGGATGGAAACATTGGCACGCCATCGCATACGCCAGTCCGTTTCTACGGAAATTCTGGTCTTGGTGATCAGCCGGTTTTGCGAAAAGAAGTAACGTCTCCATCTGACTCCGCGGTATGGGCTAGGGCAGCTGTTGATGGGCAGGGCAATACGCACCTGATCTACAACAGAACAATTATATCAGGAAGCGCTCAGAATCAAGTTGCCTACCGTCGTTCAACAGATGGGGGTTTCACATGGGCCTCCGAGATTCTGTTCACGGGTCCGAACGCACCTGAAGGGGCACTCCAAAGTGGACTCGGCGGTGACACGTACGCGGTAACTGCTCGAGGCAACAAGGCAGTGATCACATACACAGATGGATCGTTGCGGTTGTTCTCGCGCACTTCTACAGATGGTGGTGCTACGTGGCCGTCTGACAGTGCCAGAATTATCTTTTCGCCGAACTACACGGACATTGATTCCTCCTTCAATCAGTATGGAACTTTTTCCGTGTATTCCGATACCGTCCCTACGCCTAATGGCCATGTGGATGTGATCATTGACAGTGATGGAGCTACCCATTACGTGATGGGAGTGGTTCCATCGTATGTTGTTCGCAAAGACACAAACGGCACGCGCACTGGTTCGATCTTCGTGGTTAATACGAGAGCGAACATCAGATCAATGGGAATGCTCTACACGAAGCAGGGTGAGCAAAACCTGTATTTCATGGCGCCCCCTTGTGGATCCGCTTGGGACGGTGCAGGGTATCCGATGAATCTTCGTTCCTTTGATGGTGCGAGCAGATGGCCACAGCTTGGAATAAATGCCGCGAATGATATCTATTGCGTGTATGGCTCTTGGAAGAATGGTGATGTAACCAGTGTTATAACTGATACAACTGGTGGAAATCAACAAACAGAGCCGGACACGCTCTCTCAAGTTGATGGATTAAACGGTCATGTATGGGCTACCTACAAGCCGGCAGGATTTAACATTTGGTCCGCACCTACCGATATCACTCCGGCTGGTGTGAGCTGTCAATATGGTACGTTGTGCGACGAGGTTATCAACGGTCGCATGTACATTGGCTATAGCGCGGCAACAACGCCGGGCGATCACGTGACAAACGTGGAGTTGCCAGCAGAGGCAGCAAAGGTGATGATGCTTGCATATGATGTTGCCAAACTCACCGCGGTAAATAGCGTTGACGAAGAGCGCACATTACATGCTACGATCAGCGTTATGCCAAACCCTGCACGCGATAATGCGACTATTCGCATCGCATCAGTAACTGGTGGTACGATCACCGTGTCTCTTCTCACGACACTGGGAGAGACCATCATGACATCGCAAAGTCCGTCAACACAAGGTGAGTGGGATGTTGTCTTGGCAACCCATGCTCTAAGCGCAGGAACATATCATTGCATCGTTGAGCAGAACGGTCTCCGTTCTGCAGTTCCACTTGTGATCGTGCGTTGATCCGAAATTTCGAAACTCTGTCCATCGAGTCCTTGAGGAGAAGAATAATGGTGCGTCAGTACCTCCTTGTTGCGATCATACTTGTTGCCGCCTCCACAGCATCTTGGGCTGGCATTACCGGTATTCTGACCGGAAAGGTCACGGATAAAGATGGCAAGCCCGTCCCCGGAGCCACGGTTAAGGTTCTAGAGACCACCCGTGGTGGCATCACAAAGCTGGATGGAAAGTTCACGATTGTGAACATCACCGCAGGCTCGTATGACGTTCGCGTCACAGCCGTGGGCTTTGACACGGTCACGAAGCGCCTGACTATTGTCGCCGACCAAACCCTTGCCGTGAACTTTACGGTATCCCAGGGTGGTGTGCGAATGAAGACGATCGACGTTTCAGCCGAGCGTGAAATGATCCGCTCAACTGATGTTGGTACAGCACGTGTAATGTCTGGTGATGACATGACGAAGATCGCGCGCGATAACGTTGCGTCGGCTCTTGGACTCAACGCCGGTATCAGAGCCTCAGGTAATAACTTCGTTGTTCGTGGTTCGCGTACAACAGAAACGCAAGTTCTTGTAGACGGCCTTACGGTAACCGATCAGTTTACCGGTGGTCTTGGAAATTCTGGATCTACAGTCTCAGCCGCGATGCCAAGTCCATTTGCTACTCAAGAAGTGCAAGCACAAACGGGTGGCTTTGGAGCGGAGTATGGCAACGCTATCGGTGGTATTGTCAACACAGTTGTAAAGACGGGTAAGACAGACAAGTATGAAGGTCTCGTGCGGTGGCGCAAGGACGTTCCGTTTCTATTCGGTAAGGCAGGAAATGGGATTGAGGCCGGTTATCCATTAGAAGATGTAGTGGACGTAACCTTCGGTGGACCTCTTGGATTCAATCGCTCTACGTTTTTCATAGCGGTTCGCAACACGTATCAGAATTACCGCAACTTTGGTTTACAGGTTCTTGACCCAAT
The DNA here is from genome assembly GCA_026390655.1 of Candidatus Kapaibacterium sp. Lineage (GTDB taxonomy): Bacteria > Bacteroidota > Ignavibacteria > Kapaibacteriales > Kapaibacteriaceae > UBA10438. The sequence continues at coordinate 22,286 of JAPLFN010000113.1, read as the reverse complement.
TGGCAACAACCTCGGGATGCAGCCAAACAATAGGACCTGGTCGAGGAATATTACCGGACGTATGAGATTCCAACTGGACGACAACGTCGCGTTGTTGGTTGGTGGTATGTACGGCCTTGTCAATGGCGAACGAAACAGCTGGTCGTGGATGTATGCAAACGATCAGGGATATGCCACGGACCAGGCGGGGAACGTGATCGCTGGTGCACAGCCAAACGGAACTCCTGAACGGAACGCTAAACAGATCGTGGTTCAAGAGTTCAGCTCAAATGCATTTGCACAGATCAATCACACACTCGGTTCTTCCACTGTCTATGAAATCCGGGGTTCATACAACGGCAAGACCACGGAAACGGCCAAGAGAAAATCTTTGGACGCGCCCGGGTTGTTCAACGGCTTTGATCTTTACTATCCCGTCGACAACATGTCATTCAATGACTCGGCCTATATCAACGGCGAATCAAACAAGATTCTCGATCCGTATGACTATCTCCGTCAGACAGGATATACCGAAGATGGTTATGTGAAAATTGAGACCACAAAAAGAAACCCCATCACTGGCTACGTAGAAGGCCCACCCGATTTCCAATCGACGAATAATCCGTACGGATTGTACAGTTACTTTGCTTCCCATGGTAACGAAGGTGGCGTTGACTTCAGAGTTGCGAAGTTCTTTCAGGTGGATGGAAACATCACAAGTACTCAAGAGTTCGGTGATACACGGCACGTTTTCAAAGCCGGCTTCGAATTCCGCTCTTTGAATTTGGCACGGCACTCTAACAGCTCACCTTGGGACGGTGCCCCGTTCTACGACGTATATGGCAACCTGTATGGTGGCAACCTTTATTTCGACACTCAGGACGGCAACCCTCAGGCAGTGGCAGCAAAGGCAGAGTCCGAGAAGCCGTACACGCCAACAACCGGCGCATTGTTTGTGCAAGATCAGATCATCTTTAAGGGGCTTGTGTTTACCCCAGGTGTTCGTCTTGACTATTTGAATGCAGACGCTCTTTACCGTAACAGTTATGATCAATTCTATCCCTTTGGCGATACAGTTGGGTTTTCTACTGCAAAAGCTAAGCTCTATATCAGCCCTCGTATTTCTATCACGTTCCCGATCACGGAACGTCAGAACTTCCAACTGTCATACGGAGTCTATTACCAGGCACCACCTTGGTCTGATTTTTACGACTCGTTCAATGCCTTTCAACTTCGTGGAAGCCAAACGCTCGGAAATCCGAACATGGAAATGCAGCGGACAAATCAGTACCAGGTGGCGTACAATCAACAGCTGACGGATAACCTCGCTATTACGGTTACTGGTTACTACAAGGACATCTACAATCAGTCTGGCCTAGCGTACGTGCGCGTTGTTCCGGTTCCTTTCTACCAAAGGGTTCTTGCAGACTATGGTAGCTCTCGCGGAGTGGAATTCACCTTCCAAAATCGGCTCACAGACAACTGGCAGTTCAACGTAAATTATACCTTGAGCTCTGCTCGCGGAACCGCAAATGCAAGCAGTACATCCGTTGCACTCGATCCGTATACAGGCCAACCCGCTTACCCTGTAACCGACTTCCCACTCGACTTTGATATCCGCAATCGTGTGAATGGATCCTTTGGATTCAGTTGGGGTAATGATGAAGGCCCGTCGATCGGTGGCATAACCTTCTTGGAATACTTCAACATCAATGTTTCCGGTTCATGGCAAACTGGTCTGCCATACACACCGGTGAACCTCCGCGGACAGTCCGCGGGTGAGATCAACTCTGCGCGATACCCATCGAACTGGAGTTCAGAAATGCGTATTACGAGAACAATACCACTTGATGGGTTCCTTGGTGGTCACACCGCGGTGGATATTTCGCTCGACGTTACCAACCTGTTCAACTTCACGAATGCCATATTCTTCTATCCTACAACGGGCAGTCCGGATCTTGATGGGAATTCCTTGGCTCGCCAGCCGTCGGACTTTCCTGCAGTGACGTATTACGAAAAAGCTGATCCGGGAAACAAGGCGACGATTTCTACAAATCAGTATGATCGGGTCGGCAAGAGATTGTATCAACCCCTCGTTGATTTTAACAGAGACGGTCGCGTGACGCCTGAAGAAACATACATGGGTTATCTCGAATACAAGAATGATGTGATTGCACGACGTCCCAATTATCAATACCCTCGCACTGCGTACTTCGCTGTTGCATTTAGATTTTGATGCGAGGAAGAACAACTATGAATACGAAGAAGCACAATGGAGATGTCATGAATCAAACATGGATGCGCAGCATTACGGTGGTCATGTTCCTTGCATGTACATCGGCAGCCTTGATCGCAGGAACTGCGGGCACAAGTACTGTCGTAGCAAAGAGAGCAGACAAGGGCAACGAAAGCGTTCAGCGAACGCCTCGAGGCACCTTTGATCAGCAAAAGAATGTTGTTTCAAACGTAGATTTCCAGACGACCAATTACGGCATCGTAGGATTTGATGTCGCCAATGGTGTTGGCGGGACATTCTGGCCACGTGGACGTCGGAACCAATACATTTTTGCTGGTGGCGCATGGTTCGGCACTCGCAAGCGTCCGCCAGGATCAGATTCGCTGCGCAAGCGTGTAATGATCACGTATAACCCGAACTCAGGCAGATCGTGGATGGTGCCGGGAACGATCGAAGATGGCGCGTTAGTAAATACATCTACTGATCAAGGAATTAACAAGTTCAGGACATACTTCTCTACGGATTTCAGTTCGAATGAGGGAAACGACTTTCAAAATCCGACCTTCCCGCGTTGGCCCATTTGGGACACGTCACCAAACGACACGATTCGCTATAACAACTACTATGGCGACTACGTCAACGACCCGACGCTTCGATATAAGACAAACTACACAAAGGGTCCGGCCTTCATCTCAGAGGAAGATGTCTTTTGCACGTATAAGGACACCGACCTCAACTATTATGAAGGGGGCACCACGAAGCGTAAAGCAGAAGGTTTTCCTCTTGGTATGCAAGTTGAGCAGATCATCTATTCATGGGGTTTTGGTGACTATGCCGATTTCTTATTCCTGAAGTATTTGTTTATCCATCCCAAGAAGTTCGGTGATACACTGTTCGATTGTTGGATGGCGGCAGTTCAGGATGTGGATGTTGCTCTTCAGACCAATTCTTCGGCTGGGGCACAGAATGATCGCGCAAAGTATTACGATACAGACCCGACTCTAAATCTTGCAGTGCAGTGGAGTAATGCAGATCGTGGAGAGGCAGGCCAAGGGTTTGGCTACCTAGGATTTAATTTCCTTGAATCCCCTGCAATTGATGCAGATAAATTCATACGGAAGGATCGGAAGCAGTTCCCACTGAATGAACAGCTTGGCCTTCGTACCATGCGAAATTGGCCTATCACAGAAGACCCAATTGAAAATGAAGATAGATACAACTTCATTTCGAGAGGCACATTCGATACTGATAATGGACCAGGTGATCGCAGGCTCATGATGGCTACCGGACCTTTCAACATGCGCCCCGGAGATTCTGCTCGAATTGTTGTTGGTATCATTCTAGCAGGTACTGGTCTTGGCGGAGACGCTACTGGCACCGTGGAAGATATGACAGAGCTTGTCCGCAAGGTAAAGTTCGCACAGTTTGTGTACGACAATCAATTCCGTGCCCCCAAGCCCCCTGAGACATCGACAATTAAAGGTGCACCAAAGGGCTCTACCACAGGCGTCAATAGTTTCATGACGATCCCGCCTGAAGGGTACCTCTCACTCAACAATGCTATTGCGATCCAATGGGACTCAACCTCTGAGATGTCGGTTGATACGCTTGAGCGTGGTCTCGACTTCATGGGATACAGAATTTATCGTGCACGCCGCACCGATCAGGACACCTTTGCAATCGATTTTCAAGAAAATGCCCGGAAGGGGCCTCTATCCTGGAAGCAGATCGCTCAGTTTGATGTCGGGACTCCTTTTGTAAAGGAAGGGGATGCAATTGGTATTACGGGCGTTCGGAGGGATCAGCTGACCATTGCAGACGTGATCAAGCCAGGGCAGAAAAGATTCTTAGTGGCTCGCACGTTGAACTTTAACGCTCCGGCATGGGGCAACTATTACGCGAGACTGCGGAATGCACGAGGTATCCCACATGCAGATCCAAGACTCGGCAGGGTTGACCCGTTTTTCGACGTTTATCTAAATACCGACAGTACCGTGGTTACTTCAGGTGAAAAGAATGGCTCGCCAAACTTCTACAAATTGGATTCCGTTCAGTTCACGTACATGACAACGCTGGTAGAAACGCTGCCAACTGTTGGTCGAGTGCCTTTTCAAGGTCGTCCTGGTTATTTGCGATTGGATAGTCTCCCGGCAAAGGCAGCCAAGGACTCGCTCGTTAAGCTTATTCTCCTTCGCCGAGTGAAGATGGACCCGTTCCTTTTCCCGGATGTGGACACAAACTATAGTGCCATCGGCACACCGACGTATGTTCGACTGCAAAGGCCCTGGGAAGAAACAAATGAGGTGCGTAGGGGTATTGTTGCGCGGTACATCCGCGAGCAATCTGCAGGGCGAGTTTTCTTCGACGTTGGTGATGATAATGGAAATGGAGTGGTTTCGTACTCCACGGATCCAGAAGCCAGTGAAAAGCTTATCAATAACATCGACTATACGTATGCGGTGCGCGCATATGACGAGGGTGACTACCTCCTGCCCACACAATCAAAGCTAAATAGCCGCGCGGTTGGCCTCCCTAATGTTGTGACGGCAACTCCGCTTGCTGCGCGCCCTGGTAAGGCAGTTTCATTCTCATTTACCACAGATGACCAGACCAGAAAGAAGCTTGGTGGTATTTACAATGTTCGACTTCTAGTCGATGACCAGCAACGGTTCAACCAGCTCTTTGCCGGTCGTACTCTGGAGCTTGAGTTCTTCCGACTTTGGAGTGGCTATAATAGCGTTCCATCATCTACTGATCCGGGAGATGGCCTCTACGGGGTGGTGTTCTTGTTGCGCGATTCTGCAACGCGTGAAACTTTAAACCAATGGAATAGCTTTCTGCCGCCAGAGCTTTGCCCTACTTCGAATGTGACAGGTTTGCCGGGATATTTCTCCGAGCGATCTTCCGTCTATGTTGGAGTAAAGCCCGACAGTGTGTTTTATGATACAGTGTTTACCTCAAGTGGCAAAGTCGAGAGAATTGACACGACAACTTTTGGCAGAGATGATTCGAGAGAAAAAGTCATTCGGTCCGGGACCTATACGTCAAATGCGGCGTGCTTCTCGGAGAAGTATGCCTTCGGTGCATTGGGCATTGCGTTCGACTATTCTATAGAGCAATGGGGAGGTCTGTACCGATTAGACTCCGGTTATACCGTGAGTGGCCCGGACAACATCTACGTTGGACTCGGAAAATCAATCGCATCAGTCTATGCGAGTGATGTGTTAAATCCAGCTCCTGCATATATACAGTTGCCGTATCCTGGATTTATTCCGCAGTTTCCTTGGACGGTGAGCTATAACAATGGCCCGGGCATCTATGAAGTCACGTTTAAAGAAGGTAGCACCGAGACCTTAACTACAAAGTTCTTGCTTAACAGCACGACGGATGCGGGTAAAGACTCAACGATGACGTTCCCGAATGTTCCATACCTAACGTATGAGATCAAGAACGTCTATTCGTTTGATCGCCAGGATCCGCAACCTGATGGTACAATAGGGACTGCAAAGGTTGGTTATGAACTCGCATACCAGCCTCAGGAGCTTGACTACAATGCTACTCCAGTGGACCGCAAGAAGGACTTCCCAACTGTGGCCGAGGTTCGGATAGGGAACTTTGCCACAGCGGCATATGGCTGGCGAAATGCACACCTGGATAACTGGGGTGCGGTCGCATTGAAGCCCTATGCAGCGGAATCAAACACCGGCAATCCACTCGGAAAGCAGTTGAGGTACTACAGGTCGCGAAATGTCTCAACAACAGGCACCGACACTCTTGACTTCCTTCACGTGATCACGATCGCCGGATGTCAATTTGTCGTTGACTTCTCACGCAAGGGGCGTAAACTTTCAACGACGGGTGCAATTCCTAATCCTCCGTCAGCAGGTAATCACCCGGATGTTCTGCCTAACGAGGACTTCAAGGCGGGAGACAAGATTAGATTAACGACATTCGGCGGAGCATTTGGATTCCCGTTTGATAGTGCCAAGGCATACATACGAGTCGCGCCCTACGACGCGTATACAGCGTCAACGGGATCACAGTCGTACTCTGATAAGGATCTTGAGCAGGTTCAAGTAGTGCCAAATCCCTTCTATGTTTCTCAAGAAGGAATGAGCACTCCGTTCCAAGGACAGATATACTTTACGCGGCTACCGAGGGTGTGTACGATCCACATTTACTCCGTCAGTGGTGCGCTCGTTCAAACGATCAACCACAATGAGCTCACAAGCCCGGCTCCGGATAAAGTAGCCGCGGATGTGTGGACCTTACTGTCGAAGAATAAGCAGCGCGTAGCAAGTCAAATGCTCATTGCGAAGATCGAAACACCCGAAGGGGCAAGCGTGATACGCAAGTTCTCGGTTGTTGTAGGGCCTGCTCGAATAATTGGCGATGGGGAGTAAGGAGAACACTATGAAGATCAAAAATACTTTCTCGCGCCTTACACTTGCCATAGCCATTCTGTCTTTAACTACAGTGGCGGCTTCTTCGCAGATCATCTCGGTAACTGCCGGAGATTTCACAAAGGTGGGTCTTGCGGGCGGACAGTTTCTTAAGATCGGCGTTGGTGCACGCGGTACTGGTATGGCCGGCGCGTTTTCTGCGCTGTCCAACGATGTAACGTCCATCTTTTGGAATCCGGCTGGTCTTGCTGATGTAAAGCGCTACGCCGCCGACTTTAGCCAGACGTTTTGGTTCGGGGGGATGACGCATAGCTTCGCGGCCATTGCGATCCCGGTAGGTGAAAAATTTCGACTCGGAGCAAGCTTTACAGGTTTCAGTAGCGGTGATATTAATGTAACAACCACTGCACAACAAGATGGCACGGGCGGTATCTATAACGTGAGCGATATTGCCATTGGCTTAACGCTTGCCGGATACCTCACCGAACAGTTTTCGTTTGGAGCCACAGCAAAGTATGTTCAGCATGCGTTTACAACGATGTCGGCCTCTGGATTTGTGTTCGATATCGGAACCAGATACAATACAGGCTTCAATGGTGTGATTCTTGGTTTCTCGATCAACTCGCTTGGCACACAACAGGCGTATGATGGACCAGACGTAACACGCACCAACCCGCCGTTCAAGGGAATTAATACTAGCCCCTTGGATATGCAGTTACAAACATCGTCGTTTAGTATGCCGCTATCATTTCGTGCCGGTGTAGGGGTCGATCTCTGTAAAGGGGCAGTCTTTGAGCAAGAAGTTGACGCTGACGGCGTACTGCAACATTCGTGGACTACGGCATTCGACTTTGAGACCTACAGCGACGTTCCGGAGCAGTTTGCCATCGGTACGGAATACACGTGGAAAGAATTTGTAAGCATCCGCGGTGGGTACCGCTTTGGTTCTGACCAGTTTGGTCTTGCCGGTGGCCTTGGTATCCGATACAATGGTGGTGGTTTTGATGGTCAGATCGATTATTCGATCAACCCGACCAAAAATCTTGGCCTGATCAATCGTCTTAGTATCGCGATGCGATTCAATTGATCGACGGCTAGCAGTGACTTCTGATAATGCCGCCGGTTCTTTGAATCGACGGCATTATCATTTTACAGGCATTCTCATGAACATTAAGTCGCTTATTCTCTATGTAAGCACCCTTTGCCTCATGATCACGATCGTTGGGCAGGCGAGTGCGCAACCCACTATCGATGTGATCGCGGACGTAGTGCAGTTTCGTGGAGATGGTGCGCGTACTCGTTGGGAGTTTCAATACTCTTTTGCCGACACTGCGGTGAAGTATGTTGTGGCCCCAACCGGGTTCATAGGAGAACTCTATTGTGGTCTGGAGCTCGTGTCAGAACTTGGTGATACAACTCGTGACGAGTGGATAGCCTCTGCGCAGAGTATGGAATCTGCCCCAAAACACCAGAGGTTCTATTCCGGAGTTCGTCCGCTTGTTCTTACGCCGGGACGATATCGCGTCCGTTTTGTAGCAAGGGATTTGCATGATCCGAGTTCCGCGTTAACATCCGAGTTCTCGAGTACGGTTTTGACATTTTCATATCGCGTCTCAATGAGCGATGTGATGTTTGTGATGCCGTTGCGTGCAGGGGTGGACCCCCGATTTGACAGAAATGGTCAGGCGGCAGACCCTAACCCACGCCACGAGATCATCGGCAGAGACCCATCGATTTGTGTTTATGCGGAGATCTATAATACTCTGCGGAGTAAGCTAGACACGTTTGCTCTTGAAATACAAGTCCTCGACAACGTTCTCGAAGAGCAACAGACGTCGTACGTCCGCATGATAGGGCAGAACGATGGGCTCGTTATACGGGAGGAGATCCCGGCCGGGGCATTACGGTCTGGTGTTTACACGCTACGAATTCGCGTAATGTCCAATGACCTCGCAACCACGTATGAAACACGAGAAGAACGATTCTACATTCTCAACCCCGAATTGCCTCCCGAAGGACGGATCCTCCTAACAGAGGACGAGGCATTTCAAGCGTCCGAATGGTCGGTTGTGAAAGGGGAGCGGCTTGCCCTCGAGCTTGAGCTCTCTGATGTTCTTGCACTGAACGCAGAAAAAGCGGTGCGTGTGCAATGCACAGACGAGCGCTCTCAACAACGATACCTCTTTCGATTTTGGGGCATCCGCGATCCTGATCCATCAACCCAATCAAATGAACGACTTGACGATTTCAGGAAGATGTTCAAGCGGGCTCAGACGTTCTATGGGAACGCCATCTTTCGTGATGGATGGCGTACTGATCGCGGATTGGCCCTCTTACGCTGGGGTATAGCAACTCAGGTGGAACAGTTTGTTGCAGGCATTGATACGAAGCCATATGAGATCTGGTTCTACCAGAGTATTCAAGGTGGTTCATACTTCTACTTTGTGGACTGGCAGCTCCAGCAAAATCACCGACTCGTGCATTCTACGATGATCGGTCAGGTGAAAGAACCTAATTGGTACAACCTGTACGCCAAAGCGTTTTCTCCTAACCCATCGCCCGCGTCTTTACTACAGCCCAACCAACGCTGATGAAGTTTGCGGACCTGTTCACAACGTCTGGACTCCTCGCGCTGGGGGGTATCGCACAGAGTCTTTCACGACGTGGTCGCCAACGTCTCGGTGCATTCATTGGCCGGCGGATGATGGGGCTTTCCCA
>JAPLFN010000113.1:0-12898 GCA_026390655.1 Candidatus Kapaibacterium sp. | reverse complement strand
CGTACCGAGATAATGCGGGGCTCATATGAGAACCTCGGCATCGTCATGGTGGAGTTGCTATCCACGCCATCAATGTCGCGACAGGGCATTGTTGACATCGTTGACATTCCAGGATTCAATGAAGTCCTCGAAAGACATCGCGCAGGAAAAGCAACGATCTTTCTCTCCGCCCACTACGGAAACTGGGAATACCTCGCGATGGCAGCGGGCATCTTACTCGATGCGCCTATTACGATCGTCGTACATCCGCAATCGAATGCTATGGCAGACGAGAGGCTTAACACATATCGCTCACAGTATGGTAACGTGGTTGTGCCAATGGGAGAAGCGGCTCGCCCCCTCATACGAACACTAACATCTGGCGGCACAGTTGCGTTTCTTGTTGATCAATATGGGCAGTACGACAAGGATCCGTGGATCGAGTTCTTTGGTCGTCCAACTCCCACCTACGAGGCGCCCGCGGCCCTTGCGCTCAAGTACAATGTGCCGATCTACTATGCGTTTGCAGAGCGATTGCCCGATGGACGATATCATGCGCCAATTCGGCAATTGCCTATGGATGATCTTACCAATGACCATGACGGAATTGTGGAGCTTACGAGACGGCACGTGCGCGTCCTTGAGGATGCTATCCGGAAAAGACCTGAGTTATGGTCATGGCAGCATAGAAGATGGAGGGAGTAGGGAGTTACTAGTTACTAGTTACTAGTTACTAGTTACGAGTTACGAATTACTAACGTCGGGCTTTAGCCCGATGGGACTTACTAACGTCGGGCTTTAGCCCGATGGGATGAATGACGAATGACTAAGAAGTGCATCATAGTGCAGACGGCTTTCCTTGGCGACGTTCTTTTGACGTTGCCTTTGTGCGTTGCAATCAAACGCATGGATCCGTCCCAACACGTTGTTCTTGTAACCACTCCTCAAGCTGCGGAGTTTGTAAGGGGGCTGGGTGTTGTAGATGAAGTAATTGCCTTTGATAAGCGTGGGGAACATTCAACATCTTCTGCCCAAAAGGCACTTGCTCTCTCTATTGCATCGAGTAGTGAGTGCACAGTGATCGTTCCGCATAAGAGCTTCCGTACGATGCTCTTTGTGCGATCAATGAAGGCGCAGAGCGTGTTTACATATGCAGACGCAGCAACACGGTGGATCGCAACAGCAACCGTGCCCTATCCTGTTTCGATGCTCGATGCGGCGAGACATCTCACGTTATTGGGCCCGATAGCGTCTACAGTTCCAGCGTTGCACTCGCTGGCTCCTATCCGGCTTTACACCCCCGAGGACTTTTCTTCGACAGAAAGCATGCTCCCTGAGGGACCAGGGCCACTTGTGGTGCTTGCGCCGGGCTCAGCGTGGCTTACCAAGAAGTGGCCCGCAGGCAACTTCCGTGACCTCGCGGGACGGCTTGTGGGGGCAGGAGCGCGAGTTGTGGTGATTGGAGACCCCTCCACGTCCGGAATCGTTGTGGAAGGGCGTACCACGTCGGATTGCTCGGGGAAAACGACACTTCGGCAGGCGGCGGCCGTGATTGCTCGCGCCAATGTCGTAATTTCGAACGATAGTGCTCCCGTACACCTGGCCTCCCTACAGCAGGTGCCCGTTATAGCGCTGTTTGGACCAACGATTCCCGAGTTTGGGTTTGCCCCATTTGGACCGATGGTTGAATTGATCGGGCGATCCGATCTGGCGTGTCGACCGTGCAGTGCCCATGGCACGCAAAGGTGTCCGCTTGGAACTCATGAATGTATGACTAGTATTACAGCGGACAGCGTTTTTAGCTCTGCCCTCAATTTTCTTCAAGCCCACGATGAGACTCGCCATGCGTCAAAAAAAACCACAACGACCAGCCAAGAAGACCACTTCCCGGACTAGGGAGCCCCTTGCCACACCTCGGCATTCCCCGGCGCCTCATGATCAGAACTACGAGGAGCCCCAGCAGACCGTAAGGCTGAACAAGGCCATCGCCGATGCAGGTGTTGCATCGCGCCGACATGCTGACGAGTTCATCCGAAAGGGCGTAGTGAAGATCAACGGAAAGGTCGTCACTGAACTTGGAACGAAGGTTGAAGTCGATGATATGGTCACCGTGCACGGTGAGCCGATCACTCGATATAAGCACCTTACCTACATCCTTCTGAACAAACCCAAGGATGTGATCTCCACGTCTAACGATGAAAAGGGGCGAGCCACGGTGTTTGACATTGTTCGCCTCAAGACCCGATTGTTCACCGTAGGGCGGTTGGATCGAAATACCACGGGAGTTCTCCTTCTCACGAACGATGGCGACCTTGCTAACAAACTCATGCACCCTCGATACGGCATCGCTCGCGTGTACAAAGCGGTTCTCGATAAACCACTTCGTCCAGATATTGCGAGACAGATCAGCAATGGTGTAGAGCTAGATGATGGCCCAACACAGCCCTGCGAGATAACCATTGATCCTTCCGATCGCACGTCGATTCTCATAGGCATTAGAGAAGGTCGTAACCGCGAGGTCCGACGGATCTTTGAGCATTTCGACTATGTGGTGAAACGGCTCGACCGGAAAGAATATGCCAACATCACGGCGCGTGGCCTTGCACGCGGTGAATACCGCCACCTCACACGCGACGAAGTTCACGAGCTCCAACGCCAGGTGAAGATCACTGAATGAATTTCCTTAATCCCTTTGCACTGTTAGGGCTGGCGGCCGCAAGCATACCGGTACTTCTGCACTTGCTTAATCTGCGCAAGCTTCGTGTCATTGAGTTTTCATCGTTACGCTTTCTCCTGGAGCTTCAGCAAACCCGCGTCCGTAAGCTCAGGCTTCAGCAGATCCTCCTACTCATCCTTCGAACTCTGCTCATTCTTTTTGCAGTTCTATCGATCGCGCGGCCTACAATTCCCGGTTCATTGCCGTTGCTGAGTTCTACGTCTCGTTCCAGCGTGGTGATTCTCATCGACAATTCGGGAAGTATGGAAGCAGCTGATGCTCGTGGGCAGCGGCTACGTCAGGCACAAGAGGCGGCACGACAGATTGTTGCGAGCTTGCAAGACGGCGACGAAGTGGCTGTTCTTCCGATGACCGGTATCGATCCCGATCGGGCGATCGACTTCACGCGAACGTTCAATGTTGCTCTTGAACAGATCAACAGGGTTTCACTCACCGAAGGGGCTTCTAGTGCGCCTCAGATGTTGAGAACCATTCGCCCCTTGCTTGATGACGCATTGCATCTTCATCGTGAGATCTACATTGTGAGTGATGCTCAAGCATCGCTCGCAGTGAGAGCATCTGACGACTCTGGACGTATCCTCGAAAAAGATGCGTCGGTTTTTCTTGTTCGTATAGGTGATGGTCAGAATGGCTTGGAGCCAAACATGTCCGTGGACTCTATCCAGGTGATCACAAAGCTGCTGCAATCTGACAAACCCATTGAGATTGAGGCTTCTGTGAGGAACGGCAGTGAGCGCGATGCAACGGGCGTCCTTATCTCGATGGCCTTTGATGGAGTTCGTGTTGCCCAAAGAGCTGTGGATATCCCGGCAGGGACTACGCGCTCAGTAACTCTTGCCGCGCCGCCACAGAGGATCGGCATGGTGGCGGCCTCCATCGAACTAGAGAATGATGCCATAGACCGCGATAACATTCGCTGGGTGGGCTTTACTGTGCCGGCTCGGGCACGTGTAGGACTCGTTGGCCCTGGGGCAGACGCGGTCTTTGTTCGAACAGTTCTTACTCTTCCCGGTATGGAGCGCGGCGCACCGTTCGTACAGTCCTTTAGCTCAGTGACCGAGGCATCTGTTGCCATGAGTGATCTCGATGTTGTGATTCTTAGTGGGGGCACGGTCTCACAGAATGAAATTTCTCTTGTTCGTCAATTTGTTGAAGGGGGCGGAGGACTTCTCATGTTCGCTTCCGAGCAAGCGGGAATAGAGACCTTGGCATTAGCATGTGGACTTCAAATAGGATCATTACAGAAGGCACCCGACGATGCTCCGTTTGGTGTTACCACAACTGACCGCACCCACCCGCTTTTTGCAGGAGTCTTCAAGAATGATCGAGATCGTGATCGGGGCGTAGAATCACCAAGGATCTGGAAGATCCGTCCTGCCAGTGGCGGCGTCGATATTGTTCAGACGGGTGCAGGTGCACTTGTAAGTGAGCAGACACTTGGAAGAGGCAGAGTGATCTACAGTGCCGTTGCGCCAACACTCGGATGGAGCACCTATCCGGGAACAGGGTTGTTCGCAGCATTTGTTGTGCGAAGCATCCTCTATTGTGTTGCGCCCCGCGACCAAGGCCTCAATGTGCTGCTCGGACAACCTGTGCGCGTGCCTGTGCCGCCCAAACTCGCAGGCCGTGAGTCGTTTGTGATCGACGATGCCACTCGCATGAAGAGCACAGTAACTCCGGTGAGACTTCCAAGTTCAACGATGGTGTCCGTCCCACCGCAATTCCGAAGCGGAGTTGTTAAAGTGTCAACAACCGACTCACTCCCGGTTGTCACCGTTGCCGCGAATGGTCCAACGAATGAGTCGCGATTGATATTCCTCAGTAAGGACAAGTGGAAGCCATTGGTCGATCCTTTGGTAGGTAACGCTGATCATGTTGTTGAAGTATCCGCAGATACATCCATGCACGACGTTGTGCAAGCGGCTCGCACGGGCTCTGAACTATGGCCGCTGTGCGTATTGCTTGCTCTTGCATGTGCCATTGCCGAAATGCTCGTATCACGATTCATGGCTCAGGAGACGGCTGCACCGGCGGCGTCGTAACTTTGTACCAATGACGCTGCCCTCCATCCACCCCGAGATAGAACAGCTGAAACGCCGCTATCTCGAAGCACAAGGCGCACTCCGCACTGTTGTGGAAGATTGGCATTCGCTATCCACTGAGATCCGTCCTCGCCTCAATGCAATGTATGACCAGTTCTTTGGTGAGCTCGAACGTGAACTGCAGTTCAAGTCACTTGCTAGTGCGGAACTCTTTCGGCGAGTGGAACTTCTGAGCGTTAAGGTGGCAAGGGGCGAGGTGCTTACGCCAGAGATCATCGACCTTGTGAATAGCGTTGTAGACAAGGAGTACGCAAGGTTTAATCGACGTCTCCGAGAAGCGCTACATATGGATACCGAACAGCGCGAGCGAGCTGCTCAACAGCGTGTTGATCTTCATGATGACGAAGAACTAGTACAGATGTACCGTACGCTTGTGAAGAAGCTGCATCCTGATGCGTCTGGTCAGAACTCGCCCGGATCAATAGAGTGGCATCGACTTCAGAATGCGTATAAGAACCGTAATGTTAGTCAACTGAGATCACTATTGGCAGTTCTCGGCGCGGGCGATACGGAAGATGAGATCACGAATGGCTGGGATCTTGATAGGTGGATCCATGAAGTTCATACGTTAGAGAATAGGCTCCATGCTGAAGAACGAAAACTCATTCGCCTCCGGGGAGAAGAACCGTTTGTTATCAGCGAGGAACTTGATAATGACGAGTGGCGCGAACAACACCGCAGGGAGCTGTTGGCCGCTCTCGAAGTCAAGGACAAGGAGCTCGCTGAAAACCGAGTGCGTTATAGAGAACTTACCGGTGGTGACGTGAAGGGCGGGACAAATGCAGATGCCTCAGAGGTAGACGAAAAATTCGATCAGGACTTTATGAAGAACACATACTTTGGACAACGATGATGTACTCTATTGAGCAACGTGATGAGCAGATACGTGGTACCAGCGCAGCGATCACGTATACGCTAGGATTTGCACGGGCGCCACAGCATTTGGTTGCTGTCCATATGCATGTTGAGAGGGTTTCGGGTCCTACGCTCGTGGCAGTGATGCCCTCATGGTCGCCAGGAAGCTATAAGATCCGTGACTATGCCGGATACCAAGGAAATGTTGTTGCGTGGCTTGGCACGGGGGCTGGTCGTGTGCCTGCAAAAACGTCATGGCGGGATAAGGCATCGCTGGTCATTGAGACCGACGGCGCGAGCACTGTTGAGATCGAGTACCTGATCTATGCCCATGAACGCACTGTTCGCACCAATCACGTCAATCGCAATCATGCTTTTCTTGTTCCTACGGCTGTTTGTATGTACGTAGAGGGTCGCACGGATGAGATCCATCACGTAAACCTTACACATGATTCCGCCGCATGGCCTAGTGTTTCTTCGGCATTATCGCCTGTAGAAGCCCCTTCCCCGAAAGGGATGCTGCTTGGAGCGTTGAATTACGACATCCTTGCCGACTCGCCGATCGAGATCGGCGATCATCAGGTTCGCACATTTGATCTTGCCGGAGCGAAACATGAAGTGGCCGTACCAACGAATCATGTGCTCGACGTTGAGTGGCTGACTCGTCAGATCCAACGAATCGTAAAAGTGGAAGCGGAGATGTTCGGTGGTGTGCCATACGATCGTTATGTGTTCATCATTCAGATCTATCCCGGTGCCGGAGGAGGATTGGAGCATGCACGGTCTAGCGTTAATGCTGTTGAGCCATCAGCTTTGCTGGACAAGTCAAAGGTGGTTAACCTACTGTCACTTCTTTGCCATGAGTATTTCCATCTGTGGAACATCAAACGCATTCGCCCGGTTGAGCTCGGACCTTTTGACTATACTCGAGAGGTCTACACACCGTTGTTATGGTTGGCCGAGGGCCTAACATCATACTATGATGACCTGCTCACCTACCGATGCGGATTCACAACTGCCAAAGAGTACATCGAAACGCTCTCAAAGGATCATATCGGTAAGCTGCAATCCGTGCCGGGGCGATTAGTGATGTCCACTCGGGATAGTTCCTACCTCGCCTGGCTGAAGCTCTACATGGCAAGCCCGGATGGATCGAATCGCTTCCCTTCCTACTATTTAAAAGGTGGTGTCATCATCTTGTTGCTCGATGTGTACATCATCGATCACAGCGATGGTAGATATTCACTTGACGACGCCATGCGCGCCTTCTGGTTGAGGTATCAGCAGAACCCTGCCGTGGGCATGACGGAATCAGAATGCATCGCGCTTATTGAGCAATCAACAAATATCCAGGTTCGCGATAGGCTTATGGGATGGTTGAGTTCTACAGATGAGTTACCCTATGATGAGATCCTTGGAGCGGTAGGTCTGATAACCGATGGCACAGAAAAGACGAAAGAGGCCGTGAAGATCGGTGAAAGCTTGGATTTTGCAACCGTCCCCATGATTCCTTTCCTTGGCTGGACCTTGGGGGAGAATAGTGGCAAGATTGTTGTGAAGGCAGTGGAAGACGGATCTCCAGCGGCAATTGCGGGAATCGGCATCGACGATGAGATCCTCGCGATTGATGGCAATCGCGTGGCCACGGTGGGCCAAGTCGATCACTATTGTGGCGCATCGGTTGGTAAAGGGGCCATCCTAACCGCCCATTGTGATGGTAGATTGTATAGCACGACGATTACCCCACTCAGTAAACCTGCACGTAGACTGGTTGAAATAGAGAAGCCCACCGACCGTCAGAAGCAAATGCGTGAAGCGTGGCTAAAACGTACCCTGTGACCCGATCTCGTACCATCGCACCCCTTATCCTCCTGATCATTGCATTGGGTACGCAGGGTTGTGCGTGGTTTGATAACCAAACCACATACTTCAACACGTACTACAACATGAACCGCGTGATGGGGGAGGTAAAGGACGAGTTCAACTTTCAGGACGAGAACAAACGCAACAAACCAAGAGTTTTAGTGCCGGCGATGGACAGCCTTCGTCTCGGTACCGCGTTACCGAAGAACACTTCATATCAATTCCTGCGCGCATTCGTTATTGAGCGTGCAAAGCTTCAGCCTGTAGCTACCAAGGTGGACTCGATCCTCATCAAAGGTTCGAAGGTTGTTGCTAATCACCCGAAGTCAAAGTACATCGAGGGTTCACTGTATTTGATGGCAGAAGCATACTTCATGCGTTCAGAGTGGGTGCCTTCACAACAGAAATGTATTGAGCTCGTTGAGCGATACGCTGATGGAGATTATTCTCCGGACGCACACCTTCTGCTTGCGAAGGATTATTTAATGCAGAAGAAGATGACGCAAGGGAAACAAACTCTTTCTCGTGCCATCGACGTTGCGTGGTATAAAGACCGCTATGATATCCTCAGTGAGGCATATCGGATTCAGGCAGAGATGGCGATCGAAGACGGCGTTCTCGATAAGGCGGTCAACCCCTATAAGCAGGCGATTGCGCAATGTGAGGATGGAGAACAACGCGCACGTTGGCAGGTAGACGTTGCATCTATTTACTATCGTCTTGGCGAGTATGCTCTCGCAGAACAAGCATTCAAGAAGGTGTTCGATGAGACTCCCGATGCACTCGCTGAGTTTGAAGCATTGCTATACAGAGGAGCATCTCTTGTACGTCTTGGAAAGTATGATGAGGCAGAGAAGATTTTTAACGACCTGGATGCGAATAAGAATTTCTCAGAATGGAATTCCTTCATTGAGGCAGAGCGTCTAGCACTTGTTCGCATGAGATCTGAAAGCCCTAAGGATGCAACGCTTATTGCAATGGAGCGTTCTGCCGATACCTCCTTCGTTGGCCGCCCCGAGCTCATGGCTCAGTCATTCCAAAAGGGAATGGGACTTTTCAAGCAGGGCGATTACCATGAAGCAATGAAATACTTTGCAAAGGCAAAGGTCATCCGGACGCCTGTGTATGATGTTGCAAATAAGTATTTCACCTTACTAAAACAGTGGGATGAACAGCAGAAGAAGATCCGCAGTGTTGAACAAATGTTAGTGATCGATACTACGTTCAAGGACTCGTTGAGTAGAAGACGCTCATCCGAGTACTTTACGCTGGGTCGCATTCATGAGAATCTTGAGAATCCTGATTCCGCGATGTTCTATTATCAACATGCCTATGATAGCACGTCACAGAGCGACCCAGATCGTGGCCGTTATCTTTTCTCGCAGGCCAGATTGCTACGCGACAAAGATCCGGATCGTGCAGACTCGCTCTTTGAGATCGTTGCGGAGCGGTGGCCAAAATCAGAATTCGCTCGCGAGGCATCAACGAACCTGGGATTTTCGGCGGACGGAGGGGTAGACGATGCTGCTGAGCTCTATCGATCTGGCAATAGTTTCCGAATGGTTAAGGATTATGCCTATGCCAGTCGCCAATACATGACGATCGTTGAGAAGTTCCCTGAGAACGACTATGCAGCCAAGTCCCTGTACGCCATGGGATGGATGTACGAACGTGATCTGAAAATGAACGACAGTGCCCTATACTATTATGGTCTGCTCCTAGAGAAATACCCTCGATCACGGTATGCGAGAGACATCCACGCAAGCGTTGAGTATGCCCTAGCGAAATTGAATGGCGTGGAGGTTTCAGATTCTACCTTGCTTCGAGACCTAGACCAGGACCTCCTGGACAAGGCAAAGGCTGGAGAGCAAAACGTCCTTCAACAGCTCATTAAGAACAATCAGAACGCACTCCAGGTCACTGGTCCAAATCTGAATCTTCCGAGTATTCCCGGATTGACGCCAGGGGGCTCCGTGAACGATATGCTTCAGAACCAGCTGAAGAACGCTGGCGCGCGACTGCCCGGGTCACCAGTGGATTCGAATCAAGTAGCCCCTATACCGAAAAAGCCCTAGCGTCACATCAGAACATGGGTGTGGAGGGCGATCTCTTCGAGAACCGTAGAAACGCGCAGGCATTCCGGCATCTGACCCTCAAAGACCATCGCTTTGCCGGTAGCGTGCACCTCGTAGGTGAGGCCTTCGGCGTGATCATATGAACAGCCGGTGGCCATCATGATCTGGGTGATGACCTCGTCAAAGGTGTGTTCTTCGTCGTTGTAAAGAATAACGCGCGCTGCCAGACCGACGTCCACGAGCGTGTCATCGTCCGGATCGGCCCATTCTGACGGGCCGGCATGAAATTCAAGGGGATGTGCTCTCATAGGTACTGAGCAAATCTACGAAAAGACCTATCTTTGTGCCTCATTCACCTGCACTTTACCCATGTCCGAGGATGACCTCATGACGACACCAGAATTCCTGATCAAGCTCGACGAAATCGTCAGCGAACGCCATATGCTCCAACACCCATTCTACATCATGTGGAATGAGGGCACCCTAACGAAGGAAATGCTTCGTGAGTATGCTGCCGAGTATTATCACCAGGTACATGCTTTCCCGACATACGTAAGCGCAACTCATGCCAATACGGAAGACATGGTAGTCCGTCAGATGCTTCTCGAGAATCTGATCGAAGAAGAGCATGGTCCGGACAATCACCCAGAACTATGGTTGCGTTTTGCCGAAACTCTTGGCGTAAGCCGTGAGGAGATCAAGGAACGCCGCTTCCTTCCTCTTACGCGAGCCTCTGTACGTATCATCAAAGAGCTCTCCGGAAGAAGCAATCCGTCGGAAGGTCTTGCAGCTTTGTATGCCTACGAGTCGCAGATCCCAGAGATCTCAACAACGAAGATCGCCGGTCTGAAGAAGTGGTATGGTCTCGATTCAAAGAACGCCCTTGAGTTCTTCCAAGTCCACGAGCATGCCGATGAGATCCACCGCACTGTAACTCGTGAAGCACTCGAGCGCATGTGCGTGACGGACGAGCAAAAGCAGGCAGCGTTGGATGCAGCTCGTGAAGCGGCAGACGCATTCAATCTCTTGTTGGATGGTGTTTACAATACTTGGTGTACGGAGAAAGTGGCTCGTAACTGAGCCAGGTAGACAAGTATGTGCCGTTTCATCGCCTATATCGGACCATCCATTCTGGCAGATGATCTGCTGTATAAGCCAAAGTTCTCTCTCGTAACAGCGCAGACGATGAACGCGGGCGAGATGTCTGTGTCCGTTAACGGGGACGGATTTGGACTTGGATTTTACGCTCCGGAGCTGGACAACGATCCGTGCGTGTTTCGGAGTATCAAGCCAGCGTGGAGTGATCACAACCTTAAGAGCTTAGCAAAGAAGATCAATTCTCCCTGTATGTTCGCTCACGTTCGTGCAGCGTCTCCTGGGATGCCGGTTGAGGAGATGAATTCTCATCCTTTCTCATGCGGTCAGCTGATGTTCATGCACAACGGCGTTGTTGGCGGCTTCAAACAGATCCGTCGCAAACTGTTGCGAACGCTTAATGACACTGCCTATGATGCGATTCAAGGAAGCACGGACTCAGAACACCTGTTCGGACTGTTCTTGAACCATATTGGAGATCCAACGGGAAGCGTCACTTGTGAAGAAATGGTGACGGCGATGAAGGGTATGTTCACGGATCTCAATACTCTATTGATGGACTCCTCAGTACGTCAGCATTCTTATCTCAATCTCGCTGTTACGAACGGTACATGCTTGCTGGCAGTGCGGTATACGACAAATCCGAACGTTCAGCCGGCGTCACTGTATTACATGCATGGCCGCGAGTATCGTTGTGTTGGAGATCAATGTGTGATGGAATCGTCGTATGGCAAACCAAGCGCAATTGTTGTTGCTTCGGAGCCATTCACTGCACGGAGATCTGATTGGATGAAGGTTGAGCGAAACTCTATGATGGTTGTTGACGAGACAATGCGTATTAATTTCCATCACCTTGAGATGGATGTCGAAAAACTTGACTTCGAGACAATAGCCCCGGAAATTGGATGAACTACGCCGCACTCATACCGCTATTCCCACTCATCGGCTTTGTGATCGTTGCCTTTTTTGGCAAACGTATGAAGAGTGAAAAACTCGTCGGAATCGTTGCTAGCGCAGCCATCCTTGCAAGTTTTGTCACAGCCTGCGCAGTGTTCATGAACCTCGCCAGTAGGCCCGCTGAGGAACGTTCGGTTCTTGTTACCGTGTACACATGGATAGCCACAGGCTCGTTTCATGTTGACATTGCGTATCAATTCGATCAACTCTCGGTTTTGTTTGCGCTTATTATCACTGGCGTTGGGTTCCTCATCCACGTGTATTCAATGGGATACATGCACGGAGATAAGAGCTTCCCGAGGTTTTTTGCCTATCTGAACCTGTTCGTTTTCATGATGTTGAATCTGGTTCTGGCCAGCAACTTCCTCTTGACATTCCTTGGATGGGAAGGCGTAGGACTCGCGTCATACCTCCTTATCGGATTTTGGTACGATCGTAAGTTTGAGGGAACCAAGATCACATGGACAGGTGACGCAGGTATGAAGGCCTTCGTTGTTAACCGCATCGGTGACTTCGGTGTTCTTCTCGCAATGTTCATGTTGTTCAACACATTTGGAACATTGGATTACGCAACGATCAATGCTCAAGCCCCTGGAGTGTTCTCTGTAGGCGGCACGGCCGTGACTCTTATCACGCTATTGCTATTTCTTGGGTGTGCCGGTAAGAGCGCGCAAATACCACTCGGCGTCTGGCTGCCGGATGCTATGGCAGGTCCCACACCAGTCTCGGCTCTTATCCATGCCGCTACAATGGTCACGTCGGGTATCTTCCTTATTGCTCGCACGAATGTTCTCTTTGCGATGTCGCCAACAACAATGGCCGTTGTGACAGGCGTTGGTATCACTACTGCATTGATCGCCGGTACGGTTGGCATAGCTCAGCGTGATATCAAGAAAGTCCTCGCCTACTCAACTGTGTCTCAACTCGGCTTTATGTTCGCAGCGCTTGGAGTAGGCGCATTTACTGCGGGCGTGTTTCACGTTATGACGCATGCATTCTTCAAAGCCTTGCTCTTCCTTGGTGCCGGATCTGTGATCCACGGTATGCACCATGAGCAAGACATCATGAAGATGGGTGGACTGAAGAAGTACATGCCGATCACGTATCGCACATTCTTCATCGGAACACTAGCCATCTCTGGTATTCCATTCCTCTCCGGATTTTTCTCGAAGGACGAGATCCTCTGGTTCGCCTTCCTCAACGGAAGCCCGATCCTCTGGGGAGTAGGCGCCTTG
>JAPLFN010000101.1 GCA_026390655.1 Candidatus Kapaibacterium sp. | reverse complement strand
GGGGGGAAATGATGCCTATATCGTATGTAATGATGCGGACCTACATGTAACCGTCGAAGCATGTGTGAAAGCCAGGACAATCAACAGTGGCCAGTCATGCATCGCCGCGAAGCGATTTCTTGTCCACGAGGACATAGCCGACGAGTTTATCAGGCTTGTTGCACAGCGGTTTGACGATATGATCGTTGGCGATCCTATGGACCTTGCAACAGAGATTGGTCCGATGGCTCGGGCAGACCTGCGGGACACTCTACTTGAGCAGGTACTCGCTGCCTTGCAACAAGGGGCTAGCCTCGCAACGAAGAAATCGATCGGAGGCGTACTTGACGAGGGATGCTATGTCCGTCCCACGTTGCTGGTTAATGTTGGCGTTGGCAGCCGTCTCTTCAAAGAAGAAACCTTTGGACCAGTGATCGGGGTGGTGAAGTTCGAAACAGACGAGGAGGCTGTAATCCTTGCTAACGCCTCACGGTATGGGCTTGGCGCCGCTGTTTTTTCTCGTGACATCGAAAGGGCTAAAAAGATAGCGTCTGAGATCGAATGTGGGATGGTCGCCATCAACGACTTCGTGCGAAGCGACGTCCGGCTTCCGTTTGGTGGCACGAAGTATAGTGGCTACGGTCGTGAGCTTGGGGTAGCAGGACTCCGCGAATTCGTCAACATCAAGGTTGTGAGAGTATAGCGATACGCGCGTCGCGTCGTTGCTTCGCAAGCGCACGAAGATCCACGACGTGGTCGGCCTCATCAATGATCTCCACGCCGAGCATTGTCTCGAGGACATCTTCCATTGTGAGAAGGCCTTCAACACCGCCGTGCTCATCCACCACCATAAAAAGATGTTGGCGTTTCTGAAGAAACTGCTCGAGCGCGCGCTCGAGCGTAACGTTCTCGGGAATGTATCCGATGTCCCTACGAAGTTTCGAAACGAGCACAGTGTGCCTGCCGGCGAGCGCAGCACGAAGGATATCCTTCGTCATAACATAGCCGGACACAGTGTCGAGATCGTGGCCATCAAACACCGGCAAACGCGAGAACGTTTGTAACTCCGGCAATTTGATGGCATCAGCTACTGTATTGTCGGCCCCAATGGCAGCAATCACTGTGCGCGGAGTCATGACATCAGAAACCTCGATGCTGCTTAGCTGCATGATGTTCGTCATGATGCGGTATTCACCTGCATCAAGAGCCCCTTCCTCACGTGCAGTTTCAACAAGGGCCTCAAGTTCCTCCCGTGCTTCTTCCTCCTCTTCTTCTCGGGAACGGGGTTGGGTAAGCGCGAGTAAGGCCCGATGTGCAAGAACGAATGGGGCTACAATGCCGGTAACGAGGATCAAGGAAATGCTCGTGAAGCGCAGCATGAATTCAGCTGTTCGCTCTCCGAGAGCACTTGCAACAATCTTGATCAACACAACGCCTATGATGAAGATCGTTGCATCGAAGGCGAGCTTGCCTCCGTCGTTGATCGTGATGCTCACAACAATAAAAGAGGCAATAACAAGAACGAGTACATCTACGATACTGATCGCGAGACGTGTTTCGTTAGCATCATCGATGGCATGCTTGAGGCGCTTCCCAATCTGTGAACCTTCATCAGCCATTGTAGAAACAACGGAAGACGGGATGTTCAGGAGAGCTGCTGCGAGAAAGTCCGCGAGCCCGCTTATAAGGATCGCAACGAGTAAGACGAAAATGTCCATTTATTTACCGCGGAACTCCGTGTCCACGATGGCAATGCGATTCGGATACGTCATCGGACCAAGTGGAGTGCCTACTGTTGGCATGGCGTCGAGCTTTACGCGTGCCGTGCTACCCTTTTGCCCGCCGAGTGCGAGTGCGAGATTCAGAATCCCATCATATCCCTTATCGGCAAAGAACTTGTACATATCCATATCCATGACGAGTGGGATCTGTGTGGTCTTGCCATTACCCGGAACATCTACGGGGCTTCCGAGGCCGCCATTGATCGTTGGCTTGTCATCAATGAGCAATCTCCACTGAAGGTCGTCGAGAGTAAGCGGAACGCTCTTTGCGCCTTGGGTACCACTGTTTGGATTCTTTGCGTCAACATTCAGCGTGAAAGATGTGGGGAGCGACTTACGAGAAAATGCTTGACCAAGAGAAATCCCATCGGCGATCGAAAGAGAGGATGGGTTGGCAAGTCTCCCAATGTCAACTCCCGCTAATTTCATCCCGGTGATACCGGTGAGCTTGAATTGCATATTCTGCAACGATGCAAGACTGTTTGTGATGTCGCGGATCGAAGCACAAGAGGCAACGAAAACAACGCAGAGAATAAGGATGATGCGCATTGGTCTATTCGGAAAGTGTTGACAAAAGTAACTCCGCGGCGATCATCCCACTTGTTGCCACCAAAGGAACGCCGCCTCCGGGGTGTGCACTTCCTCCAACATACCAAAGATTCTTGACGTCGGAGGACCTCTGTCGAGGCCGCAAAAAGGCGCTAAACATCGAATTTGATGAGGATCCGTAGAGAGCCCCTTTATGTGATGACCACTGAGATGCCATCAAATCCGGCGTACGTATCTCCATGTGACGAATGGATGGCCGTATTCCAAAGTCCGCCATTCTGTCGATAACAAGCTGCGCCTGTGCTTCGGAATGACCCCTCCAAGCAGATGTCGACGTTGGATCTTGGGATACATTCACCCCTCGCGGTGGGGCATTAATGAGAACAAACCAGTTCTCCCGATCTGAAGGGGCTTGTGTTTCGTCAACATGGGCCGAGCGAGAAATGTAGATCGTTGAATCTCGTCGCGGGCGATTCCCGTGCAAAATCGTTTCAAACTCACCCGGGTAGTCGTCACTAAACAACACATTGTGATGCGCCAACCCAAGATCAGCTCTCTCTGTACTCATGAGGAGAACAAGGCCACTACACGAAAGGTCATTGGGGTCTGCAATGTCGAGACCGAGAAGATGTTTCCTTGTTGTAAACACGTCGGCATTTGATATCACGTGATCGGCGCGAATTGATGTGTCATCATCGAGAACAACGCCGGATGCGCGCCCACGCTCAACCGTGATAGAAGAGACTCCTTGGTGGAGGTGTATTCGCACGCCTCGTTCCAACGCGATCTTTGTGATTGCTTCGGCAATGGAGTAAATGCCACCGCGAACGTACCATGCGCCGAGACCGATCTCAACCCACGGGATAACCATTAGCGTTGCAGGTGCGAGGTAGGGAGAAGACCCATTATATGTTGCAAACCGGTCAAAGAGCTGCACAACTCGCGGGTCTCGAAACATTGATGAATGAACGTCATGTAACGTCTTCGTAAAGCGCAGTCGATGGAGTTTCGGGAGCATGTGAAGGTTCTTCTTCTTGAAGAACTCGCGAAATCCGTCGAATGGAGAAAAGATGAAGACGTCCTTCGTAAGCTCGTAGATCTCACGTGCATCATCAAGGTACTGACGGACAGAAGCCCCTTCTCCGCGAGAGAATCTTTCAATTGCATCGCATGCGTCGTTTGCATCGAAGGGAAGATCGAACTGCGATCCGTCCGACCAGCGGTATTGACATGCGGGATCTACACGTTCAAGAGTGACGTAGTCCTGGAGCAACGCACCAACACTTTGAAAAAAGTGTTCGAGTACAAAAGGCATGGTAATGAGCGTTGGGCCGGTGTCGAAGACACATCCATCAAACGTGATACGTCCCATTTTGCCGCCCGTCTGCGATCCGCGTTCAAAGACGTCAATAGAATGGCCCTCGTGGGCTAATCGAGTTGCCGCAACTAAGCCGCCAATTCCACTTCCGATGACAGCTATTCGGCTCAGGGGAGCGACGTGTTGCTGTTCAACAAACTCTGAGCTCTGTTCGGATCGCCTTCTGCATAGGCTTCTACAACGGATGTTAGCAGGGCGATCGACCTGCGTGCCTGAGAGAGTTCGGTCATGATGGATGCCTTGGTCAGCAGAAGTTTCTCTTCGATAGGCTTTGTCAAGAAATCGTCTGCTCCTGCTTCCACTGCTTTCAGTTGAGTGGCAAGATCATTAAGAGCGGTGACGATCGCAACAGGAATCAGTCTTGTTCTTTCCTTGCTCTTCAGCGCACGCACGGTTTCAAATCCATCCATGCGCGGCATCATGATATCAAGGATGATAGCATCGGGAATTCTGATCTCTACCTTCTCTAAGCACTCAACGCCATCTCCGGCTTCTTCAACATCAAAACCGCTACCCTCGAGATACCTGCGCATGAGCTTTGTTGTGATCTTGTTGTCGTCTACCACCAAGATGAACGGTCGATACATGAGCTATCCTTGTGTGGGCAAATCAGATGGTCCGATCACAGCGTGAGTTCCGATGGGGCCACGTGCGATCATCTCAACAATGATACGAAGGTCTACGGTTCCAAACCGTGCTTCCCAAAACGCTAAAGGGTAGACACGTTCCTGTAACGTACCTGTAGGCCAGACGATCGTGTGGATAGCCCGGACTCGGTCCAATACCTGCGCCTGTTGCTTCTTTGCAGCGCTGCGAAGTTTCCCCTCCATCGCCTCAAGTGTGGATGTAATGCCGGCACCCTGTGCGCGCACAAAGGCGATCAAGGTCTGGTCAATCGCTTCGGCAGCCTGCAGGTAAGGGGCTATCAGGGCGTCAAGCGCACTGCTACGAATCGCAACATCCGGAAGAACATCAGCTGTGAGTTTGTCAGCGATATTTCGATCCACTTCCTCTGTTGAGCGCATATACCACTGCACATCGTACTCATCTTTTGAAAGGAGACGCTCTGTTCTCGAGTCAAGAAGTGTTGCACCATTGCGAAGAACCACGCGTGGCGCTGTGACGCCACACGATTGGTAACATTCACGTAACTGTGCTTGATACGCGATCTCTGCCGCTCCGAGAACACTCACTACGGTTGGAAGGATGGCGTCCTGTATTATAGGTCGAGCCAACACCGTTGGTGTAAATCGCTCAGGATGTTCCTTAGCCATTGTTACCAAGTCATGCCTGGAGAACTCAAGAGTGCCCATCGTAACTATGTCCCCGTCGATCACGCACTTCTGACGACCGCTTTCATCGCTCCCGAAGAACATCATCGCTCCAACAGTTGCTTGCGCACGAAAGCCAAGATCTTCAACCACTGTTGTTCCTTGTGTGGCCAAGGATGCGAGTTCGCCCGGACTCTCTACATCACGCAGTAGTATTGGGAGATGAAGCCCGGACCTGATCACATCCGACCCTCGGATGACGAGTACGCCCCAAGCGGCGAGATACGGCTGAAGAATTCGGAGAAATGCGTCCGTCCATGAAACTTCGCCTTGATATGCCATGCGATAACGTTCTCTCGTAGGCTCAGCAAATTGACCCGTGAGCATACTCATCCCAGTGACAACACGCTCTACCATCGCATCATCGATTACTCGATCTGCCACGGAGAGTCGTGCATTTTCACCGTCCCATGCAAGAAGATCCGCAACACTCTGGTTTGAGTCTAGAATGTGTGCAGTGGCTGCTTCCGCCGCATCGTGGTCGTTGTCCTCAAGCCAAAAGATCGGAACGGTGGCCACTCCCGTGGCCGCTGTTACTCGTAGTGACTCTTCAACGGCTGTGCGGATCTTATAGATGGTGTACATCGGACCCCCAAGAAGCCCGACCTGCTGACCAGTGACTGCAACAACACTCTGAGGATCACGCAGAACATTGAGCGCAGTTCTTTGCTCGGTACTACGTTCAAGTCCACGCATGGAAAGCGTAGCGAGGTCCACAAGTCTGCTTCTCGATGCACCATGACGAGAACGGGCAGTACAAAACTCGGCGTCAAGCGCGCTTTGCTGAAAGCGCTCAACTATCGCAGGCAGACGCTCAAGATATGCGCGCGCGATTGGCTGAGTGACGATCGTTTCCGTGTGAAGCGTTATCATCTGCCGCTCACCGAACCGGCCATTTCATCATCATCTGTGTCGCACTCGTATTGACGACGTGGCCCGCGGCCTCCGGATACAGTAGGGGCGCCCCCTGATGCAGCCTTCAATGCTTCTTGCTCTAAGTATCTACGAAGTTCTGCATCCCGTCCTCGTAAGCCCGCGTCTACATCACGCGCAAAGTACATGCGCCCCTCTACAAACGTGCGCTCAACGCGCGACATGTTGGATAGTGGATTGCCCGACCAGACAACTACATCGCCATCCTTGTTGTCTTCAATGCTTCCCGTCCTTGTATCGACTGCCATTTGTTTCGCGGCATTGATCGTGACAAACTTCATCGCATCTTCCTCGGACACGTCGCCATACTTCACACTCTTTGCAGCTTCTTGGTTGAGTCTGCGCGCCATCTCAGCATCGTCCGAGTTTATGGAGACAAGAACCTTGTTCTCATGAAGGATCGCAGGATTCTGCGGAATAGCGTCGTAGACTTCAAACTTATAGGCCCACCAATCGGAGAACGAAGACGCGCTCGCCCCATGCTTCGCCATCTCCTTGGCTACCTTATAACCCTCGAGGATGTGCGTAAAGGTGTGGACGCGAAATCCAAACTCTTCCGTCAATCTCATGAGCATGAGGATCTCACTCTGCACATAGGAGTGACAGTGGATATTGCGTTTGCTGTTGAGTATCTCAACAAGGGCGTCCATCTGAAGGTCCCTACGAACAGGCTTCGATGGGTCATTAGCGGAGAGTTCGCGCTCGTACTCGCGAGCAGTTCGGAACGCATCGCGCATTATCTGCTCAACACCCATGCGCGTCTGCGGATATCGCACAACGGCTTTATCTCCCCAGTTGGATTGCTTTACGTTCTCACCCAGAGCGAACTTGACTGTGGGCGCTGCACCTTCCACTTTGAGACCTTCAGCATCGGCACCCCAGCGAAGTTTGATGAATTGCAGCTGTCCACCCATTGGGTTGGCAGAGCCATGCAGCAGGTGGGAAGCTGTAACCCCGCCGGCAAGCTGGCGGTAAATGTTCACATCGTCAGGATCTACAACGTCACCGATGCGTACTTCCGTGGTGACGGCATGAGTGCCTTCGTTAACGCCGCGAGAAATTGCGATGTGCGAGTGTTCATCGATGATGCCTGGCGTGATATGCTTACCCGTGCAGTCGATTGTTGTGTCGCCGGTAAGCCCCTTGCCGATCCCCGCGATCACGCCACCACGCAAGAGCACGTCTGTATTTTCAAGAATGCCGCGCGGACCGCACGTCCACACCGTTGCATTCTTAAGAACAACGTTGAGTTGCTTCGGAGCTGAAGGAAGACCAAACGGACCAAGCGGAGAGATCTGTGGAAGGGGGCGACGCGCAATTGCGATCGGGCGAGGTGGAACGGGCGTTGGTTTCAATGTTGAGTCGCGACGCATGTTGAATGGCGAAACACTTCCATCGGCCATTACGAGGTCGCCACTAATGAGGATGCTGTCGATCTCAATCGATGTACGAACGGATCCTTTAACACCGAGTGTGTCAAGCGTTAGCGATATCGCTGCGCGTCTACCGGTGATCTTAATCATTGAGGGAATGGTGGTCGAATCTCGCTTAGCTTCCATCGAAGGTTGATCCGCCGTTCCTGTTATGCTGATTCTAAGGGGCTTCCCGGCGGGAAGAGCGGACGACGTAAACGTCCAGTGTCCTCTCGTGTCGATCTCTGTTGGCCGAGACAGCACATTCTCAGCACCTGCTACAACTACCACACGGATTTCGGATCCCTCCGCAAAGAGTGGCTTCGTTGTGATGACAAGATTCGCATAGAATCCTTTTTCAATCTTCCCAACGCGGTCTGAGATCCCCGCCATGCGAGCGGGTTCGGTAGTAATTGCTGCAAGTGCCTTTGAAGAATCAAGCCCGCGTTCAACACAAAGACGTACGCGCGATAGAAACTGTGAACGATCCTTTAGACCGTCCGTAGTGAAGGCAAAATGACAGCCTAGTGAATCAACGATGCGAGCATTGTCTGCGGCCCAATACCACGCGATGAGTTCGCTGAGGCCTACCTCGCGAGCGCTTACGGGATCGCGAACATCAGGTGCGTCAGGAAAGACGAGGGGGAGAATGATGTCGGGTTTCGCACTTGCCAGGATGCTAGGGCGACGATACTCATGGCCACTGCCCTTGAATGACATCGACACCTTGAACTCAGCAGCAATACGTTGCCAGCGTAAGATGTCGTGTTCATCAATTGTCTCTGCGACGAAATGCTGCTTTGCATCGAGTGCATCTCGAAGTGCCTGCAGAGAGATGTTAACTTCAGGAGGAGTGGAAAGTGTTCCACGTGAGCTCGCTGTCTGCGCCTTGCCATACCAATCAGCGTCATAAAAAGCCTGACGGATCAATGCTATCGATCCCATCTGTGATGATGGGTATGGAGTCTTGGATGAGCCCTTCATAAAGGCCAGGGCTTGGTAGGCATTCTCGGAGATGATCGTTTTTGCTGCCGGACCACCGCGAAGAAGCACCGTACTAGCGCTCCCGCGAAAGATGCCATCGTGTGATGCGACGGCTGCGGCGCAAAACCCTTGCTTCTGCCACTCGAGAGCGGCCTCATTCGAGATCTTGAATGCGTCCGTGATGCGACGCTCAGGGCGTACAGCCTGGTTCCAATAGTGTGCACCTTGTGCCGGAGGAGTGTTTGGGTCCTCGTCTTCTTCGTTCATCATTGAAGGAGGTGAAGTACTCTTTCCACTACCCATCAAAGACTGCACGTCGCAATACGATTCAACGAAGCCAGCATAGACCCATGCACCATGAAGGTCTCTCACATCAGCACCGGCAGGGACTGCTAGCCCCTTACCAATAGCAACAATTCGTTCATCACGGATGATGATTACCGCAGAGTCGATGCGCGTGCCCGGTTGAGGCACTGCTGTGCAGTTAACATAGGCCACGGTGCTCATGCGCTTATTGCGCAGACCGTCTACGGCGGTGGTTGATGTTTGGGCCGTCATAGAAACGGCTGCAAGGAGGAAGGCGATAATCAGTACCATCCCCAAAGTTACAGCGTTGACGCCTAGGCTACATCTGTCATAGCAACAGATCTGGCAGCATGGTCTCTCGCGGCGGCAATCGCTCCCCGCTGATAGATCACTCCCGCACCCTGCCGAATAGCAGGGAATGACTCCAGTGGCCGCGCTGTGGACATTAGTATGTCCTTCACCCCACGAGGAGTAAGGGTAGGTGTCAGGGACGGGGCGCACGAAAGCAACATATCGTCGGTCATCATATCCAACGCGCACAATGCCGATGCCTGGGTGTGTGTCTGGGTGCCAGGAAGAATCGGCGCTGGCAGCCAGATCGCAGGAGCGATCAGCTCTGGCTTTTGAATTCCAAGTTGGGTGATTCCGAACGTGCTGTGATAGAGTTCCTCATCAGAACCATCCAACGTGTTCTTGTCATCCAGACCTCCTACCGTTAGGGCATTCGGTGCTGACGCAGGTGGCCTTATAGGCGCAAATGGGTTGTTGCCGGCGGCAGCAACGACAACGATGTTCTTGGCTACTACATCTTCAACGGCCTTTGTCACCGGGTGATCGAGAGTCTGATCGAATTCATCGGCGTAGACACTCAGGTTCACTACGCGTATTCCGAATTCCACCGCGTGCTCGAGAATGTAATGCAATGCTCGTTCGATAGTTGGCGTCGTAACTCTGCCGGCCTCATTCATTGTTCTGATCAAGAGAACAGTTGATTGTGGCGCAAGCGACGTGAATTCTCCGCGTGATAGATACCCATTTCCGGCGGCTGTGCATGCGGTCATTGTGCCGTGCCAATGGCGTGATAGCGGCTCGGTGGGCGGCAACTCGTAGGCTTTATCCTCAACTGCGTCGTAATACCCTACGATTCGCGGAATAGGTTCCATGAGGTCGGGGTGGATAACAAAGTCGCTATCCACCATGGCAATACAAATGCCTTTCCCCGTAGAGCGGACATCGGCGTGAAGGCGCACTGGTAAGGGAAGGACCGGCTTGGTCGCAATTGGTCGAGGTGAGTTTTCTTGCAGCATAGGATCACAAATCTAGCTTGTTGTTGTGACGCACAGACTATTTTTATCGCACTTCATTCACCTTCACTCCGAGGAATTCATGTTTATTCGCTCACTCCTATGCATCAGTGTTGCCCTAGCGACAGTGCAATTCGCTACGTCTCAGATTGACGTGAAGACGACTGTTGATGCACTTGCCAAGGCACCCGCAGTGAAGGTAGATTCAATTCCGTGGAAGTGGAAGACCGATTGGGGACTCGGATTTAGTACGATCCAGTTGAATAATTGGACGGGAGGGGGACAAGATGCTGTGACTATTCGGTTGCTTTTTCTTGGATCTCTTGACTACGCAAACCCGGAGTTCTCGTGGGACAACGACCTTGAGCTGGGATATTCCCTCCTTAAGCAGGGGGCACAGACATTCCGCAAGGCTGATGACCGCATCTACTTTTCAACGCGAGCTTCGTTGAAACAGACGGATAATTTCCGCTACACCGCCTTCGCGGAGTTTCGCACGCAGTTCTATGTTGGTAGTAACTACGACGTAATCGATACAACCACAAATGACTACGTGAAGATCTCCAACTTTATGGCCCCGGCCTATCTCACTGGTGCACTTGGCGCTGAGTATGTACCGGTTCCGGAACTTCAGCTCTTGGCTGCTCCAATTTCCACTCGATCCACATTCGTGGGCGATGATGGTATCATCAATGCCGGAATCGCCAGTGGCCTGGGTGCTTACGGTCTTGCCCCGGGAGTCCGCTCTCGAACGGACCTTGGTGCGGTAATAAACCTTGCTCTCGACTGGGAAGTCTTTGAGAACATTCGCTGGAAAACGAGATTCAATGGGTTTATGCCGTATCAGACCCCTGATCTCTGGGTGCTCACCTTTGAGAACGCGTTCTTGCTCAAGGTGAATAGTTGGCTTAACGTTACGTGGCTAACGGATGTCTTTTACAATGATCAGGTTCCCGTTGTGCGGGACAATGGGACTGTAGGCCCGGCAACCCAACTGCGCAATCAACTCGTGATTGCGATCAACTATTCGATAGCAAACTTCTAAACTGCTCTTCGCTGATAACGGGCACACCAAGCTCATTGGCCTTGACAAGTTTGCTACCGGCATTTGCGCCGGCAACTACATAGGACGTTTTTTTACTCACGGAGCCCGAGGCCTTACCACCTCGGGCTCCGATGTTTTCTTCGGCTTCCCTACGAGTCATGGTCGTCATCTCGCCGGTCAACACAAATGTCTTCCCTGCAAACACTTGAGTCTGAACTTCTGTTTCGTTAGAAGAGAGTTGAACACCTGAATCACGCAGCGACTCAATTAGCTCGACGTTGTCCGCGGTATCAAAGAAGTCGCGCACGGATGTCGCGATGGAGTCTCCGATCTCATGAACGGCCTTCAGCTGCTCTAGCGTTGCGGTAGAAAGTGTCTCGATCGATGGGAATGCACGAGCGAGGATTTTGGCTACACCCTCACCAACAAATCGAATGCCCAGTGCAAAGAGCACGCGTGCATAGGGTTGCTTGAGTGAATTCGCGATCCCGGCCACCAGCTTGTCAAAACTCTTTGGAGCCCATCTGTCCAAAACAAGGATCTCATCCCTTCGCTCAGGTAGTTGATAGATACTGGCGATGCCATCAATGAGTCCGGCATCAACGAACTGATCCACCGCCTTGTCGCCGAGACCTTCAATATCCATCGCGTCACGAGATGCAAAGTGCTGCAGACGTCGTCGTATCTGCCATGGACAAACGGCATCATCACAAAACCAATGAGCATCTCCCTCAGGATGATGCAACGTTGATGTGCGCGGGCACGGACATGTGTGTGGCATATGCCAAGGAGAAGAGCCATCGATGCGCATGCTCAAAACGACGGCGCTGATCTTTGGGATCACATCGCCCCCTTTTTCAATCACTACGGTGTCGCCGATACGCAGGTCTAACTCTCGAATGAAGTCCTCGTTGTGCAGCGTTGCTCGCGAGATGGTAGATCCTGCAACAAGGACGGGCTCTAGTTCCGCAACGGGTGTAACAACGCCTGTGCGACCTACCTGGAGCGTGATGTCGTTGAGCACTGTCTGTGCCTTCTTCGCTTCATACTTGTAGGCGATGGCCCAGCGCGGTGATCGTGCTACTGCACCAAGCTCCTCTTGATGACGAAGTGAGTCGACCTTTATCACGATCCCATCGATCTGGAACGGCAGGTCGAATCGCTTCTCATCCCATTCAGAAATGAATGCCATCACGTCATTGATGTTTGAGCATGTACGAGAAGCCTCTCCCGTCGCAAATCCAATTGATGCTAATGTGCGGAGATTCTCCGAATGCTTTGTAAGACGTTCGTCTTGGGAATCGAGCCAGTACGCTACGAATTGAAGCTCGCGTTTTGCTACGGACTTCGGATCCTTCTGCTTCAATGTCCCGGCCGTGAGATTCCGAGGGTTGGCGTATGACTTCTCGCCATGGACTTCTGCATTGCGATTGATCTCAAGGAAGGTCTCGGCGAGCATATAGACTTCGCCTCGAACTGTGGCCGTCTGAATGCAGTCAGATGTGAGTCGCAATGGCACGGATCGTATAGTTCTTACGTTCGCCGTTACATCATCTCCTGTTTGCCCGTCGCCTCGCGTAGCGGCGAGTGCGAGTAGACCGTCCACATACGTCAGCGACATGGCCACTCCATCCACCTTCAATTCGCACACATACTGTGGATCGTCTATTCCAAGACCTTCTCGAACACGACGATCAAAGTCGAGAACTTCCTCGTCGGAATACGTGTTGGCCAGCGAGAGCATTGGAACTGAGTGTGTTACAGAACGAAACTCGCCAATGGGTGAGCCCCCTACCCTTTGTGTGGGGGAGTCCAACGTTTGTAGCTCTGGATTGTCCTTTTCAAGCTGCTCAAGCTCCGATAAGAGTTTGTCGTAGTCACGATCACTTATCTCAGGCCGAGCATGTTTGTAATAGAGTTCGTCGTGATGCCGAATTGACGCGCGGAGCTCTTTCGCGCGTTCTGAGGGGTCGAGGTGAGGGTCAAACAGGGACTGCATTGTTAGACGTCAGATCATAGTGGACAGTTGTAGGTTGTTTTCTTAGTGATGAAATTACATCATCATTGGGTAAAAGGAGACTACAATGGGCAGACCAACAAGCAGTGAAAAGGTGGTGCGTGAGATCAAGCGGCGTACACG
>JAPLFN010000060.1:24924-27889 GCA_026390655.1 Candidatus Kapaibacterium sp. | reverse complement strand
TCGCTACGCTTCTCGGGATGACGCTTCGTAGCGTGCTTATGCAGGAGGTCCCTCGTCGCTACGCTTCTCGGGATGACGCTTCGTAGCGTGCTTGTCAACTAGAGGCTCCTCGCAAAGCTCGGAGCAAGGAGGAAAGGGAAAGAAGGGAGGGACAAGGCCATGCTGCAGAGGATTTACCGCCTTGATGAGGGCATCCTTTTTGGTTCTTCGATAGCCTTTTATCTGCTTCTCGCGAGTGATCGCCATACGTATATCATCAAACCACTCCACATAAACGACATCTACGACCTTGTACTTGCCACAGAATTGACTGTCCGATTCTTCACGGTGTTGTAATCGGCGCGACGCAAGATCACTTGTTACTCCAGTGTAGAGCACAGTCCTGTATCGATTGGACATGATGTAAACGCAGTTTCGTTTCATTATCAATAGTGTGTTCTTCTGTTCTCAATGTGACACCACAGAATCTATTACCAACTCCGAGCATTGCGAGGAGTCCTGAACAACACAACGCATTGCCCGCGTCATCCCGAGCGTAGGGGCGAGGCCCCGCCTCGACCGTAGCGAGGGACCTCACATTGAATGCGCAGCTTGCCCGCGTCATCCCGAGCGTACGGGCGAGGCCCCGCCTCGACCGTAGCGAGGGACCTGATGCTAGTATGCTAGTATGCTAGTGTGCTAATGTGCTAATGTGCTAATGTGCTAATGTGCTAATGTGCTAATGTGCTTGTTAGTGCTAACTTTGTGATTGATGCGCGCCTCACTCGTTGTTTGTGTACTTATTGCGTCCACAATTTCTGTTGTGGGGCAGATTCGCGACTCTGTTTCTGAGATGCCCTTACTGAAGAGACTCGGGGCTTCGGAAGACCTTCTTGATCTTATCGGGCTTCGGTCGGCCGAGGATGAGCTAAAGCTTACGCGCGTGGCAATGGACACAAGCGCTGGGGCAGAAACACCACCGTTGTCGTTATTCCTTTTGCCATTTC
This sequence comes from Candidatus Kapaibacterium sp., assembly GCA_026390655.1. Taxonomy (GTDB): domain Bacteria; phylum Bacteroidota; class Ignavibacteria; order Kapaibacteriales; family Kapaibacteriaceae; genus UBA10438. The sequence goes on along the minus strand of JAPLFN010000060.1, from coordinate 26,903 downwards.
TTGCAGCCAATCCGAATAACGGCTTGATGCTGGGCGTAGGTGCACAAGCCGGATTTTATCTCGGTTCTTCAAAAAACACACGGATGTCTTCATCGCAAGGTTCGATCTCTGTTACAACCAAGGATCAGACGATTGTAACAACGCAGTCAACGTTGTTTTCGAGTGAAGATCGTTGGCAATTTCTGATCGACTGGCGATACTATGATTTCACACAGAGCACCTATGGTCTCGGCTCCAGCTCGCCCGAAGGAACGCCGGTGTTCGGAGGCTTTACCATTAACGGTGTTCACACAGTTCCCGTGCCTGGTGAACAACCCATGGCCTTTGATTATCTGCGTTTGCACCAGATGGCCTTGCTTCAGATCAGCGACGCCCTTTATGCCGGTGGTGGAGTTCTCTTCGACTTTCATCGCAACATTGTGGACCAGAACCTCAGTCTTGATACAGCAATGCCGGTTATCACATCGCACTACGGGTATAGTAGATACTTTGGTTTCGACCCAACACATTATCAGACTGCCGGTCTCTCATTAGAGGCAGTATACGACAAACGAGATAACTCCATTAGCCCCTTCTACGGGCCATATGCACGCATTTCTTTGCGACAGAATTTGGCGTTCATGGGTAGCACTCAGTCCAGCACGTTGGGGTGGGCTGAGTTCCGAACGTATATATCACTCGACAAGATCTTGCCACGGAACGTATTGGGAATATGGACCTACATGCATGGCGTCCTCTCTGGCGTTGTCCCGTATCTAGATCTTCCTGCCCTTGGATATGACTTTAATGGCAGAAGTGGAAGGGGCTATCTACAAGGCAGATTCCGTGGCACCTCTATCGCCTATGCCGAGGTTGAGTGGCGCTTCCCTATTACGCGCTCCGGACTTCTTGGCGCCGTTGTTTTTGGAAACTTCACCAGTGCATCGCGTCCAGCCTTCGGAGTATATCCGGAAGAAAAGCTTTTTCATCGGTTCCGCGGTGCTGCCGGTGCCGGACTTCGCATCATGGCCCTAAAATATTCCCGAACGATGATCGGCATTGACATGGCCCATTCATCGGATGGAAATACAGCGATCTATTTCTCTGTGGGCGATGCCTTTTAGTTGCTAGTTACTAGTTACCAGATGCGAGTTGCGCGTTACGATTCATTCAACCACCAGTCATGATTGTCTCATCGTAGGTGCAAGTTTTGCGGGACTTGCGTGCGCGCAATCAGCGGCGCAGAGGGGTTTGCGAGTTACCGTTCTTGAAAAAAAGTATGACGTTGGGGAGAAGCTACATTCCACGGGAATCATTGTAAAAGATGTGCTCGATACCGTTGCACTGCTCGACAATGTTCCATCGCAACTCATTCGTCGGATAGATGGTGTGCGGCTCTATTCGCCGAGGTTGCAATACGTTGATCTCCGGAGTCCCGGGTATTACTTTCTTGCGAGCGACACACCAGAGCTCATGCGATGGCTTGCAGGGCGAGCAGAGGACACTGGAGCGCGCATTGTATATGGTGGCACGTTCACCGGTGCTGAAAAGACAATGCACGGGTTTGATTGTGGCCAACACGGTACCACGCGATATCTCGTGGGAGCAGATGGCCCCCTATCCTCCGTTGCGAAGGCATTGAATCTCGGTCGCGTTACTGATTTCCTGTTCGGAATCGAGCACGAGTATTCGGACGTTGAGATACACGAACCGGATCTCCTTCATTGTTTCATCGATCGAAAGATTGCACCAGGCTATATCGGCTGGGTGTTGCAAGGCGTAAAGACCACTCAGGTAGGTCTTGCACGTCGCGTGTATGGCACACAACGAGACGTAGTGCCGGCAATGAATGCCTTTCTACGGAAGATCGAACATCTCTTTCCAATCAAGGGGCTTACCCCATCTTCAGTTCGTGCGGGACATATTCCGTGTGGGGGTATCGTTCGCCCAGCATCTGTCGAACGGGCAATCCTTGTGGGAGATGCCGCAGGAATGGTTTC
>JAPLFN010000060.1:7203-24910 GCA_026390655.1 Candidatus Kapaibacterium sp. | reverse complement strand
TTCATACCGCACTACTTCATGGTCAGTCAGTTGGTCACGCAATTGCTGACTTTCTTAGTGGACGGAGCGCTGATCCATCAACGTGGTTGCCCCTTACGTATCCGCACTATCGGGCGAAACGAATCCTGCGTAAACTCTACGACGTGATACCATCGGACATGGCATTCAATCTGCTCCTCAACACATCCGCGGTACGCAAAGCAGCGAAGACGATCTATTTTCACAGGGGATAATTTTCCCATGGCGCAAACGTATTCTTCGGTGTCTCACGTTTCTGCCACCACGTCAAGGGTCCAGACATGAGGAGCCCCATAGCAAGAGCAAAGAGAATGTTAGCCCACCACGGTCGGCCATCTCTTGGGAAAATCGGCAGCCAGTAAACAACGGAAAAGACAACGGCATTCGTTGCATACAACTTCCCATTACTCCAGAACACCGGGGGAAGAACCTTTATGCCCATGAGATGAACAAGCCACCAGAGCGGCGGCAGATAGTGCCATTTGTTGAGTTCGCGCCCCGCAATGTCATTCCGGAAGTGCGCCAGTTTTTCTTCGTAGGTCATAAAATAAGATACAACCGTATTGCGTAGTAGATGATGAACGGCAAGGAGATCACCAAAAAGAATGCTGCCACTCGTGTAATCTGTACACGCCCCTCGCCCCATTCAGCGGTCTTCCAATCATAATCAAAGATGTCTCTACCAAGAGCGCGCGAAAGGATTGGAGAACTAACAAGGGTGTTACTCCAATAGCTCGTATGTGAGGCGGCGGGTATGCCCATGTAGCTTGCATGGATGTTCCGAACGAACGGTTTGAATCTCTGTGGATGGAGCAATCTACCGGAGACTGGGTCCATCACGAGATAATAGTTCATCCACCACTCATCCATCTTGCGGCCTATCCCCAATCGTTGTGAAGTGAACCAGGCAAGCAATGCCGATGAAGATGTTTCATCACGTAGACACTCTTCGAAAAGGAATGACGACTTCTGTAAGGGGCTCCCCATCGTGATGAAGCGGTGAAAACCGGCAACTACCCTGCGTGCGTTTACAGCACGCTCATAGACCAAAGCGCTACCGCCACTTTGTGATGCGGCATTGACAGCGGTGTGACACAGCGCAATGACATCGAGCATCGTGTTATACGAGATCACCGTTCCGAGACTATGCGAGACCCATACCACGGTGTCGAACGTTACTGGCCTATTCTCAAGATGAACGAGCTTATCAGCCGGTAGGGTGTCGAGATTCAAATCCAGGCCAAACAACCGCAAGAACGCCTCGGCTACACGTCGATCGATGTTCTCGCAGATCGCTCGCTCTGTATCCCCTTCCGGCCCTCCGTACACACGAACATCATTGACGATGGTGGCCATCACACGTGGCATGCGGAACAGCAGAAGCACCATGCCGAGCACACTCATCACGCCCATGAGAAGATATGTTATGTATCGAGACAGGCCTACTGTGAACAGCGTTTTAGGGGAGATCATTTTCCCGAGCCGACGGATGAACCACCACAATGTCCGCGGGCCGCTCAAAGAACGTGCACGAAAGAGCAATGCAATGTCTTCTCGCTCTTCTTCATTGAGCCCCTTGGCAACATCGGGCATGGACGCTACAAAGTCATCATAGTTTCCCCACCAGCCATCATGCACATACGGCACGCCAGCCTCGTTGGCAAGGGGCTGCCCTTCGCCAGCAGCATCGATCGCGCGCTCAAAACCAACACGCATAGCATTTGCTGTCTCTGCGTGACGCTGGTCTCCGATACCGTGAACCGTAAAGATGGCAACGGTCCGTGCCGGGTTGGGTGTGCCATTAGACAACGTCCGAGGCAACAATCCATATCGCCATGGAATGCCCGGTGGAGATAGAGCAGATTCGCGTCTCATAAGAACTCCTAGATAGTGCCTCCGCGATAGCATGCTATCGCACGACCCCCGTAACCCTGTAACCCCGTAACCCTCTATCTCCGTAACTTCAGGCCTAATGTACGGAAGACTCATCACTCCAGAGATCGAAGAGCTCATTGCAGCGCGCGATTTCAGCACCATCCGCGAGGTAATGCTGGATTGGGAACCTGTTGAGCTTGCTGACCTTGTTGCCGACCTTCGTGAGGAGAGCCGGGTGGTGGTTTTCCGTCTCCTTCCAAAGGATGTAGCGGCAGAGACGTTTTCCTATTGTGAGTTCGATACGCAGCAGGAATTGTTGCACGACATGGCTCGCGAAGAAGTGGGCGCGCTGCTCAATGACATGTCCCCCGATGACCGGACGCAGTTGTTCGAAGACCTCCCCGGCAATGTTGTATCGGAGCTGATCAATTCGCTCAATCCTAAAGAACGAGCCATTGCGCTGGCGCTCTTGAATTGGCCTGAGGATTCGGTTGGTCGTCTCATGACGCCGGATTACGTGATCATCAAGAAACACTGGACGATACAGCAAGCTCTTGATCACATCCGCAACTATGGCAAGGACTCGGAGACGCTTAACTATCTCTACGTGACGGAACACGGGTCGTTGATCGATGATATCCACATACGCGAAGTCCTGCTCGCTCGTCCGGACTCCTTGATCTCAGATATCATGGATGAGAAGGTTGAGTCGCTCCTTGCAACGGACGACCAAGAAACTGCCGTTCGGTCTTTCCGACGCCTCGATAGATTTGCGCTGCCGGTGGTTGATATCGATAACAAGCTCCTCGGCATCATCACGCTTGATGACGTTCTTGATATCGCAGAAGAACAAGCAACAGAAGAGATGCAGCGATTTGGTGCTGTTGAGGCACTCGACGAGCCGTACATCGACGTGCCGATCATCGAACTCATCCGGAAGCGCGCTACGTGGCTCGTGGTTCTCTTCTTAGGGGGCTTTCTTACCGCCACCGCAATGTCGGCCTTTGAGTCGACTATCAACGGTGCCGTTATCCTTGCGTTATTCTTGCCCCTTATCATCTCATCTGGTGGCAATTCCGGTTCACAAGCAGCAACACTTATCGTTCGTGCTCTTGCGCTCGGCGAGGTGAATCTTGAAGACTGGTGGCGAATAATGCGGCGAGAGATCACAGCCGGTTTCTTTCTTGGCCTTCTACTCGGTGCCCTCGGTTTTGCACGCATCATGATCGGCGAATTGATCAATGGGCACTATGACCCACATGTAACGCCTGTTGTTGCTACAGTGATCTGCGTATCACTGATAGGCATCGTAATGGCAGGCACCATCGCTGGGTCGATGCTACCATTGCTTATGAAACGCTTGGGCTTCGATCCTGCCGCTTCGAGTGCACCGTTTGTTGCAACGTTCAGCGACGTTACAGGTATTGTGATCTACTTTACGATCGCCACAATACTATTGCGCGGTATCCTGCTGTAGCGAGAAAGATCATGCTGAAGGCGCTTACACCAACAAGTTGTGCTCGCTCCATTGCCATGAGAATCGTCCCGTCAGGAAGCCCTAATAGGTAAAGAGCCCCATAGCCAATCATTGCAGCAAACGTTAGCGATAGCAACGCGGGTACAACAATCAATGGTGTCCATCCCGGCCTGAATGCCGCGAGTACTCCCGGTACAAGGAGCGCAGGTCCGGCCGTAAGCCACAGTGCGATCAAGGAAAGATTCTCACCAGAGCTTGCGGTATGTGGACCCCAAAGCAATGGGATCCATTGCATAAGACTCCACACACCACCGCCAACGAATACAAGGGTAACACACCATTGTGCAATTCTACCAGGAACAGACTCCGTACGTGCATACGCTGCCCATCCAAACAGCAAAACGACAAGCCCATATGCAAGGGGCTGAAACGCAGCTACAGGCGAAGGCAGGAGTAGCAAACCCTGAATGCTTATCGCTAGCCCCACTGCAATTCCTATTGGGCCAACACTACGCGTGAATGCGCGCGCACGGTCGAGATTGGGACGGTCTGTGTTCATGAGATGAAGGAGTTACGTAGGGTCACGCCATGGCGTGACCGTGATACAGAGATTCGGAGATACGGAGATTCGGTGATACGGAGATACGTACGGTCACGCCATGGCGTGACCGATGTAACGGGGTTATCAAAACAATCGAAACACGATGTAGGACGCAGAATACGCCAATACAAACGTGATCACAAAGGAAAATGCCGGCCACTTCCACGAACCGGTTTCACGTTTCATGATGGCCATCGTACTCACGCACTGCAAGGCGTACACGTAGAACGCAAGAACGGACAGACCAACATTGAGCGGAAATTCCTTCTGTAGAACGTTACGCAGGGGCATGTCTGACTCACTCACATCGGTTGCATAGATCTGCCCCATTGCACTGATGAAGGTCTCTCTGGCAGCATATGAACTCAACACTCCTAGGGTAATTCGCCAGTCAAATCCGAGAGGTGCAAAAAGGGGCTGAATGGTTCTTCCAAGATCGGCTGCAAAGCTCTGCTCGATCTGAATTCGCTCGGCATTGACACGTGTACTCGCATGAGATACATCTGCTCGTGGAAGCTCGGTAAGGATCCATAGACCAATGCTGAAGACGAGGATCACTGTACCCGCGGTCTTCAAGAAGTCTTTCGTTCTGCCGATCATGGTGATACCAACACTCTTCCAAGACGGCAGACGATATGGTGGGAACTCTATGAGGAATGGAATCACACCACCGCGGAACATCGTGCGTTTAAGGACAAGTGCTATAACGAGTCCACTCAACGCACCCAAAACATACAACGATGCCATCACTGCAGCCTGCAGAGAGATAAAGCCGAAGAGCGTTGATGCCGGGATCACTGCGCCAATGAGAAGTGTGTAGACAGGCAGTCGCGCGGAGCATGTCATCAAGGGAGTGGCCATGATCGTTGCCATGCGGTCGCGGTACGATGGAATGATCCGTGCCGACATAATACCCGGTATTGCGCATGCAAATGAGCCGAGCAAGGGAATGAAGGACCTACCCTGTAGACCAAAGAGCCCCATTGCCCTATCTACAAGGAATGCAGCGCGAGCAAGGTATCCGCACTCTTCTAACAGAGTCACGAGAACATTGAGAATAAGGATCTGCGGAAGAAACACGATCACAGATCCTACGCCACCGATCAGCCCCTTCATGAGGAAGGAACGAAGAATCGGTGAAGACACATTGCTAGCAACCGCGGACTGAAGAAGCCGAACACCAGAGTCGATCAGACCCATGATGGGCTCGGCCCAGGTGAAGATCGACTGAAAGAAAACGGCCATCACAACGAGGAAGGCAATTGTTCCCCATACCGGATGGAGCAGTACTCTGTCGATCATTGCACTGCGAGTGTCCTCCGAGCCTCGTACTACTACCTTGCTGATCACCGAATGCGCCCATTCAAAACGCTGTTCGATTGTAGCATCAGTATCGATGACAATGTTAGGGAGTTTCCATGATCCGTGCACAAGCGCGTGTTTTACATCGCCTACACCAAGCCCCTTTGTGCCAACAACTGCATGAACGTCCACTCCTAACAAATGAAAGAGTCCGATATCATCGAACGCCCCACCTGCCGCCTTTACACTGTCTACCATCGTCACTACAACGATCATCGGCAACCCAAGCGCGGCTATTTGACTGTACAAGACCAAACACTTCTCGGGATTGCGGGCATTCATGACGAGTAACACCGCGTCCGGCTTCGCGATAGATCTATGCGTACCTTGAAGGACATCACACGATAATTGCTCGTCTTCCGACGATGGCTCTAAGCCGTAAATGCCGGGAAGATCGATGAGCTCAACACTCTCTCGATCGAAGGTAACAGTTCCTATAAGTGGTTCAACCGTTACACCAGGGAAATTTCCCACGTGCTGCTGAAGCCCGGTGAGTTCATTGAAGAGCGTGGACTTTCCAACATTCGGTGTACCAACAACGGCAACCGTTCGTTGACTCTTCATGCAGCCACTTGTCCGGTGGAATGGAGGACTTCAACGCTGATCAAAAGTCCGTCGCTCGGGCGAATTCCTATTCGAGAGACTGCCGTGGCAATCTCGATGGGCCCACCAAAAGGCGCCTTGCGAATCACTGTGCAAACCGTCCCGGCTACAAGTCCTAACTCCCTTGCCCGGCGTGCTACCGCACCATCGCCTTCGATCGATATGATCGTACACGCGGTGCCGGCTGGCAAGTTTTGGATGAGTGTCATGGGGCTTATCTGGATTCAGTCCAAATATAAGGAATAATTTTCCGTATCTCCGTATTACGGTCACGCCATGGCGTGACCCTACTCCTGCAAATGCTACGATCTCTTTACGTTGACCTGAACTCTTACTTCGCCTCTGTTGAACAGCAGGCGGATCCGGCGTTACGTGGAAAACCGGTTGCAGTAGTGCCGGTGATGGCTGATACCACGTGCGCGATTGCGGCCTCCTATGAAGCAAAACGGTTTGGCGTAAAAACTGGGACGATCATTGCCGATGCAAAGGTGATGTGTCCGGATCTCATTCTCGTGCACGCTCATCATACGCTCTACGTGGACTACCATCATCGCATCATTGAAGCTGTAGAAAAGGTGATCCATGTTAAGAGTGTTAACTCGATCGACGAGATGGTTTGTGATCTCACTGGGTCTGACAGACTACGCGAAAAAGCTGTGCGGATTGCTCATGACGTCAAACGATCCATCAAGGAACACGTAGGTAGCGAGATGCAGTGCAGCGTTGGCATCGCTCCGAACGATTACCTCGCCAAGACGGCAACGGATATGCAGAAACCGGATGGACTCGTTGTGATTGAACAAAATGAGTTGCCGGGCGTGTTGTATTCTATGGAATTACAAGATCTCTGCGGTATTGGAAGACAAATGTATAAGCGACTTTGGAAACATGGCATCTACACCGTTGAAATGCTTTGTACCGCAACCAAACAACAGCTCCATGATGTATGGGGCGGCGTGGAAGGTGATCGACTTTGGGCGCGCCTTCGTGGCGAAGACGTACCCCATGTTGAAACGCATAAGTCCACGGTTGGCCATTCGCATGTGTTAGAACCGGCACTACGCACGCATTCCGGCGCTACGGGTGTTGTGCATAGACTCCTCCAAAAAGCAGCTACTCGTCTACGTCAGTACGGGCTTGCAACGGCCGAGGTAACAGTGAGCATTCGCTTTGTAGGGGGCGAGCGGTGGAAGTGCGAATGCGATATCACGCCCACGCAAGATGTAATCCAGCTGACGGGTGTGATGAGTGCAATGCTATCGGAGCTGCCAGAATCCGGAACGCCCTTCAAGGTCAGCATTGCTCTGAATAAGGTTTCCCCCGCCGGAAGCACCCCACAGCCCCTTTTCACAAACATTGGTCCGGCGCGCGAATCACTCAACGCATCTATCGACCGCATCAACAAAAAGTACGGCAAGAACACGCTCTATCTTGGTCCGGCATGGAATGCCCTTTCCAGTGCTCCAATGCGCATCGCCTTTACCCATATCCCGGATCTAGAAACCGATGAAGATGAATAAGGTTGGTATTGCACGCTATACGTTAATGCGTTAAGTTTGCTTATCCATGATCACGTCTTTTTCCGATAGAGCCACACAGGATGTGTTTGATGGTGATGACACAAAAAGTGCAAGGAGAATTCCGCGAACATTGTGGGCTGTTGCTAGAAGGAAACTTGATCTTCTAAATGCGAGCAATGAGCTTCTCGATCTTATTGTTCCAGCAGCAAATCGGCTGGAGGCATTGAAAGGAAGTCTCAAGGGCTTTCATTCGATACGAATCAACGACCAATATAGAATCGTGTTTCGATGGAATGCTGGGAATGCTGACGACGTGCAAATCATAGACTATCATTGAGTACACAAACATGATACCGAAAAATAGAAGGCCAACACATCCGGGCGAGATTCTACTCGAAGAGTTCCTCATCCCATTGGGTCTGACCCAGGTAGAACTTGCGGATCGTATGGGTGTATCGGTGCAACGAATCAACACGATTGTCAATGGTAAACGCGACATCTCAGCTGAGACTGCCGTCCTGCTCTCAATAACACTCGGAACAACAGCAGAATTGTGGATGAATTTACAAGCAGCGTGCGATCTCTTTGACGCTCGTCGCTCTCTTGGCAGTGCGGCTGCCTAAGAGAATTCAAAAACAATGGAACGACTTACTTCTTCATCATGAACCATGTTCGATGATGATTCATTCTATCCATTGAGTTGCTAGGGTGCCCCTTTACATAGGGCTGTATGAACCGATAGTCTTCATCGTTAAAGATGAGCAACATGGGCGCGTTGTCAATTGCAATCTGCTCTGCTTCTCTGTAGAGCTTCATACGCTTAGGTCTGTCTGTGGTTGACAGCGCCTGCTCAAACAACTCATCGAACTGCGCATTCTGAAAGCGCGTGGAGTTGATCGGCGAAGGCCTGCCCGGCGGAGGCACAAGCCTACCGTGATAGAGGTTCAGGAATGTTTCCGGATCCGGATAGTCGGCCACCCAACCGAGACGATAGAACGGGGCTTGGGCATTATCAATCGATTCGAGATGCTGTGCAAACTCTACTTGGAGAAGTTTTACGTTCACGTTAAGGTGCTCTTTCAACATCCCCTGAATGGCCTCTGCAACAGAAACGTTTCGCCCGCCCCCTGCATTCAATTGTAACGTTACCTCAGGGAAACCCTTGCCCTGTGGATACCCTGCCTCTGCCAACAACGCTTGGGCACGCACGGGGTCGAACGAATATCCACGCACACTATCGGATTCGTAGCCGGGCATGGATGGTGGTACAAGTCCGTGATGAGCAGGACTTGCTGCTTGACCTTTGAGAACGTATCGAATGATGCGATTGCGGTCCACGGCATAGTTGAATGCCTGCCTGATTCGTTTGTCCTTGAACACTGCATCAGATGTTACCATGCCGTAGAACTGCGTTGAGAGCGCCGTTACGTGTAAAAGTCGGTACTTGGCCCACTTCCCTTTTGGGTTCTTGTTTTCATCAACGATGTCGGCAAAGAATTCGTTCGGTATACGGTATGACTCTTCGAGATTGCCAGCGGTAAACTCAAGGAGCTGCATTTTATCATCCTTCATGAACGAGAATCGTAATCCGTCCAGATACGGAAGACGGTTCCCGTACTCATCCACGTCCCCTCCGTATCGTTCCACTGCTTCACGAGCAACGATCCCCATCGATGTTTGAGCAACTGTGTATTCGAAGGGGGCAAAGGGCTTCTCAAGCCTAATGAGGAACGTTGTATCATCTACTGCAACGAAACCTGCAACACCCTTAACAGTGGGAGCGTTACCCGACTTCGATGCCTCACGCGTTGCATCGTAGTAGGCCGATGCGCCAACCACTCTGTCTCTGAAATATGAGTCGGACTTTGTTTTTGCTCTCACGTCACACACACGTGTGAGCGAGTACCGAACATCTTCCGCAGTCACTCTTCTCCCCTTCCCATTTGGGAAGCAGGGATCGTCATGAAACACCGCATTATTTCGCAGAATGTATGTGTACGTCATACCATCGGTTGATATGAACCATTCCTTAGCAAGCATTGGCTTGATGGTAAGAGCCGAGTCAAAGCCGATCAACTGATCATAGATGTTGATCACAATGTGTGACGACGTTACATCGTTGATGCGAGCAGGATCTAACGAGCTTAGTTCACCATTCTCATTTTCACGGTAGATGCCACCATAATATCGACCGCCTTTGGCAGGGCGAAGTGTTCCTTCAGGCTTGCCCGGCTCTGTACAGGATGTACAGATCAGTACGATTGACATAATGATGAGGACAGTCTTCATAATCAAACCTTAGCGTACCGGCGTTACGATCTCGATCTGCACAGTCCGAGAGTACGAGCGGCCTTCCGGAGTGTCATTGTTGAAGACAAGCCGATCAGAACCGATTGGTTCAAGTGTTACTCGATCATCACCCAGACCGAGCACTCTCTGTGCTTCAACACACCGTTTGCGTGCGAGCTCTCTGTTGTAGTCAGGATTTCCCTGACGGTCAGCGAAACCTGTGATACGTACCTTTGAGTCCGGCTGAATACGTTGCTTCACGCGCTCCATAATTCGCTGGTTGGAGGAATTCAATTGCGCACTATTGAAGTCGAATACAATTAGTGAGTAGCGCTCAACCATCTTGCCTTCTTCTTGGCGCGACTTCATGGTTTGTAGCGTTACATAGTCAACGTTGAGAGTATCGGACGACTCTGCGGCAAGACCGTTGGCATCCCGTACAGAGAACGTTGATACGATAGGACCTTCTTTGCGAGGCTTCGCGTCCGAACGAGCAACGTCAACGGGAACATCGCGTGGAGCCCCCTCTCCTTGAGAACGGTAGAGCTCACGCCCACCTTGACTCATTTTTACGGACCAGTCCTTCACACCATCTGCGTCTGAAACCTCCGGACGTAGAACGAGGTCTGTCGGTGCGATGATGAGGTCCTTATCTCGAAACTCAACAGGTTCAAGGATCGACGGGTCACTACTTGAGATCTCAACGCGCTGATTCTCGCCCTTACCGTCAGGTGTTGTGGGGTTCGCAGGTTCGGATGGGAGCAAGGAGGACTTCACAGAGATCCGCTCGGGTTCAATACCCCATGTGGATGTGAGGTATGACTTAACTGACTCTGCACGTGCACGAGAAAGGTCTCGGTCATTCAGCTCCGGTCCAACATTGCTGACGTGACCTTCCAGTGTGATCTTTGATCCAGGGGTCTGCTTCATTCGATAGCCGATCACGTTGAGGACGTTGCGGTAAACATCGATTTGATCACGCGAGAGATTTGTTGCTCGGAAGTCAACGGCCTCGCTTGCTTCAAGTCTGATCTGTTGCGTACTCGCAAGATCGGCAGCATCTTCCGGATAGAACACCTGTGGCAAGAGCGGATAGCTCTCTATAACATCCAGCTCTTCTACACGCATTACATCAAGCGGACCAGTGGTTCCATCCGCGCGGCGTGCAATGATCGATGAGCGAAGTCCCGGATTGAATGGGCGAGGTATCTCTCGGATGTAACTTTCCTTGATGGTCACTGTACGATACTCAACATCTCCGAGACGTCGAGTCTCCACATCTTCTCTGCTATCGCGCAACGTGATACGAGGAGCAAGCAGTCCGGTCTTTTCCACGATAACCGTGTCACGGTAATAGACAGTATCACCTTCTATTGTTGCTTCAACCGGCTCATATGAACCGTAACGAACACTCACGCCTATCTGAAACGATTGCACTTTCCAGTCAACATTGGAAATGCTGGTAAGGGGCAAATAATAGCGCACTTCGGGCACGATCGAAATTCCGTTTTTCGTCATGAGTTCGTAGCCGATGCCTACAATTCCATGGAGTTGGAATGTGTTTACGTTGGGAATATCGGATTGTGCCGCATTGCGAATAGTAGTTCCATCAAGGAAGGTGTATCCAGGAGGATCGATGAGAGTCTCTTTCTGTATGAAACTCGAACTCAGCAACAAACCACCTCTGACGCCGGCGGTAACCCAAAGGAGATCAAAGAGACGGTACCCAATCGACGGTTCTATCACGATCATCGGTAGACTTGCATCGAGTGTATGTTCTACGTTCACTGGCTGACGCTGTAGGATCGGCACCGGCCCATCAGACTGAACAGGCTCGTTCCCGATCTGCTCTACACTCCGGAGAAGACCAGAAAGGGAGCTATATCCCAACCGACCTTGAATACGAAACACCTCGGTGATCGGCAGCTCAAACGCTGCTCCGAATGCGGGGCTAATCGTTGTATTCTGACCATAGGTGGCACAACAGGAGGGAAAACCGGGCAACGTACCAAAATTTGCTTGCTGAAAATTGAGGCTCAATGCGGCATATCCACCAATGAGATATTGCAATCTCTCGGTCTGGCCGGTCTCCGGATTCAACCGTAGCAACTGCGAAGAGGCAATGGTCGACACGAAAGACAACGCAAGGAGAAACGAAAGAATTCGACGTTGTATCATGTTCAAAACGATCAATGGAGAATGGATAACGGCAACACTCGGCGGCGCGTTGGCGTTTGAAGAATTATCTGATACGTTCCGGACGCAAGCGCCTGCACGTTAACAGAAAAAGCATGCGGTACAGGATCGACACCATGAGCAAAGGAATACGTGGCAACGATATCACCCGTGAGAGTCACAACATCTATTCGATGAACTCCACGCTCATACGCCTCAGCAACGAGTTCTAGGACTTCTGATGCAGGATTCGGTAATGCAATGATGCTTAAGGAACCGGACTTCATAATCAGGCGCGGTCCGCCCTGTTCACAAATTGCCAGAGTAAGCGAACCATCCCGTGGACGAACTATCGGCGTGACATTCGTAGCCGTGATCGATGCATTTGAGATCTTAAGATCCGTTGAGATAATCGAACCCAGCGTCATGTCACCAATGATCTCGCCTATCACTTTCTCAGTTCCGCCCACCGCAAACGATGGTATCACAATATCTAGTTCGGTAATGCCCCCTATCACCTCATTGCGCAGAATACTGCCTGTTGAGAGCGTGCGTGCTGCGAACACTGAAGAAGCATAGCGAATGGTCATTTTGAGCGACCCATCGGCAACATCTGTACCGCCACTAACGACAGTGGCTCTGATAGGGAGTCGGAAATCTTCAAACGCAGGACTGACTGTATCGTCAGGAAGAGCAACCAACACCTCTACGTTTAATCTTCCTGTACCCGTCACCGGAATAACTCGTGTATCAGTGCATGGCTGGTCGAAATCGATCAAGACGGAGTCGCTATACGGTTGCTGCGTAGTAGGCGTAAAGTTTACGGTGATTTCGAGAGAGGCACCGGGAGCGATGATTGTTGGCGGAGATGGATTTGAAGTCACTGAGAAAACACTCGCGGCGGTACCACGCATTCTAACATTCGTTACCCTCACTGGTTGTGCACTCGAATTCACAAGGACTAGTCTTTGCGAAGAACGGACGGAAAGATTGATGTTTCCAAATGCGATAGTACCAGGTGACGCTGGGAGCACCGTGCGGCGCTCGCCCTTAAGCTCGGTGACGATTGCCACCGGCGTGCCCGCAATACGAATACGAAGCGTGATGAAGGATGATTTTACCCCATCGGTCATAGCGCGCGGGTCGAATCGGACATAGATGGTCTGAGATGCGCCCGGTGCTACAGTCTTTGATGTAACAGCCCCAGGATTTTCGATCGTATATGCAGTTGCATCCTGTCCGGTCAGGGTTACATCTATGAAGTCAAGTGCCACAGATTGTGTGTTTGTATACGTAATGCTATCACGCAGGAATTGGCATTCAGCCACTACACCCAAGTCAAGCATAGAAGGAGCGCTGATCGATGCTGAATAGCCAACAGCTCTCACAATAACAATTATGGTGTCAGCACACGGTTGGTCGACGACAATGCGTACGGTGTCTTCGATGGCACCTTCAGCAGCCGGAGCACATGTGAATGTCACATCTTGAAATGCACTGGGTGCAACGGCAAACGAAAGCGGAAGAGCTGATGTCCTCGAAGGAAACGATGAGATCATAGAGGCAACATTGATCGCCCCTGCTGATGCATTCGTGTACCGCTTTGTACTCGATGCAGAACCACCTACGATTACCGGACCAAGGTCAACAACTCGTGGACCTTGTAAGTCTAACGAAAATCTGCGCCCACTTAGTGGAACGCTGACCATCGGTACGGACTGATCATTCGTGCGAATGTCGAGGATGGCAGTTTTCACCCCGTCAGGCCCGAGGACACCGTAGAAACCCACAACATACGTGGCCGCTTCTCCCGGCTTCAGTATCATATCCGTAACGGGCTGACGAATGATCGTAAATGAACTAGCATTTGGGCCGTTAATGAATGGTGGATAAAGAAGCGTAATCTCCGCACCACCGCTGTTCGTTACCACAACGCTATCGACGACGGAATCACACGCAGAAACAGTACCAAAGGAAATGGAAGACTGAGATGCGGTTAGAGCTGAAACAATGGCATTGCCGGAAAGCGCAATCTCTACAGTAGATGGGCAACTTCTCGTCGTTGAGTCGGATGAGATCTGAAATACTGTTGAGCTGGAACCCACCGCGTTTGGTTCATACGTATAGGTTAAGAGCATGGAGCTGCCTGGTACGATCACCGTTGGGGGCGTAGGTACTGCGCTGACCAAGCGAAATGGAGCTGGCACCGGTGGTAGGGAAGAAATGTCAAGGTCGCTCGTTCCGGTGTTGCGGATCTCAATCAGCAGCTCTGGACGATCACCAACGCGCACACTGCCGAACTGCCCACCTCCTATAACTGTCATTGCAGATTCCACACCCGTATGCTTTATCCAAAGTGTATCCGGCGACGGACACTCTTGCAAGAACACGAGTACCGGAGTTACGTTCAGTCCTACACCACGAGCGAGGAAGGAAACATTCACTGTCGTGAATCCCAGAGGACCGGGAACAACAAAAGGCACGGTACCAGAAACTGTGAGAATTGCGGGATTTCTCGAAACGAAGTTGATGATACGGACGGTCGACTGGCCAATATTTCTGATAGTGATCGGATCGGTAAACTCTCTGCCCACACAGATCGAACCAATGTCTATGGTGTCGGTCTGGATGCCCCGCCAGCTATACACGAAGTCGTACTTTTCTACATCAACTCGTACTGAAATATCAAATGGGTTAGAACCAGCGCTCGTATCGGAATTCACCAGGCGAAGAGTCGTGTTCACAACCCCACTTTGTCCGGCTACTGGAAGAAATTCTACAACGTAGGCCGTTGAATCAAATGGCAGAATCGTGTCCGGAAACACCGTAGGATTTGCGAGTCGGAATCCCGGCACCGGATTAAAAGTTGCTGAACTGATCTCAAGGGGCGATTCACCCTTGTTGCGGATCCATACTGTATCACGTATCTTCTCGCCCGGGCATTGATACAGTCCAAGGTTGAGACTCTTGTTTCCATCAATCAATGCTGGACCATAAATGCGGACAATATTCCATGCAGACTGTGATAGAACCACGTCAGGCTCGTCAGTGTATGCGCCAGCTACCGGGCTCGCTATTTTTTGTCCCACGGCAACGTAATACAAGGTGTCACGTCCAGGCCAGGTTATCGCCTGACGCCATCCGCCTGAATTACCGGCACGATATCCACTTACGACTGGACCTATTTGCCACGGCCCGTTTTCGGGCTTGATGTAGATCTGCAGGTCGCTTCCATTAGCGTAGCCACTGTACGTTCCACGACGCAACGAGTTTGTTATCGTATCAGTGATGATCCCGATCTGTACAGGAACATCTAGGGGGACCCTGCCTTCATAACGACGGCGACCAAGACCACCGGGTAAATGTCGATTGTTCGGATTTGGGTTGGGATTCGGATCGGTGCCGCCAGGAACCTGAGCAGAAACGAATCCAATGGCGATGTTATCCAAACGAGATCCGATGATCGCGCCACCTCCGGAACCACAACCTGCCAGGATATCTTCACGGCTACTAGCACCGCCTTTTGCATACACCGTAAAGTCTGCAGCGAGATTAGCGTGTATGGAGATTGCACCGCCACCGCCACCACCTGCACTTGCAATATTCACGAGATCAGGATTTCCACCGGCACCACCGGAGCCCCCTGCCAAAGGAACGAGAACTCCGTTGCCATGGATCTTTCCCCCTTGATCAAAGCCATTTTCAGATGCGCCTGCTTCTCCATAACCACCGGCACCACCACGTCTGCCCTCACGAGAACCCGAGCCCGCGCCGTATTGGCCGGATGTAACACACGTCAGTCGGTTATCGCAACCTTGTCCGCTCTGACCAAATGGGTGTCCCGTGCCTCCACCAGCGTTCTCATACGATGTGGTCGACTCTCCACCTGGGAGACCATTCAAAGACGCAGAGCCTCGCGTATTTGCATTATTCTTTGGAAGATCCTCTCCGGACCCTGTACCAGGTTTCTGTTTCTCGTTGGCCGGTATCCCTAGTCCGTTATTGCTGAACCCGCCTGGGCCTCCACCAGTAAAGCCATTACCACCGTTCGTACCGCGCTTGCCATTCGTATTCAGATTGTGATATCCTCCTGCACCACCACCACCGCCAGGGCCTCCGTCAATACCGTTTGCGTCGGCGTGGATCTCAGCGGTACCAAGTCCACGAATCACTGTTGGTGAGAGGAGCACAAAGGGAAGTAAGCCTTGATTGCCCGCCCTCGTGGCATCGCAGTCGGCGGTTGAAACACTGTAGGACTCGCCCCCAATGAGCAAGAGTGAATCAACGATCATCGCACCTCTGCGCGATCGCTTGCCGAGTTGACTCTGTCCGAGAATACGTTCAGAGACGAGTGCCACATTCCCTAACGGCC
This sequence comes from Candidatus Kapaibacterium sp., assembly GCA_026390655.1. Classification (GTDB taxonomy): domain Bacteria; phylum Bacteroidota; class Ignavibacteria; order Kapaibacteriales; family Kapaibacteriaceae; genus UBA10438. The sequence goes on along the minus strand of JAPLFN010000060.1, from coordinate 8,618 downwards.
ACGGCTTAACGATGTAGAACGTATCAATGTTGGAAACAATACCATTAACGATCACCTTTATCGGTATGCGGAATTCCGGTGTTAGGAATTGCCAGTCCGGGCTGTTGGGCTTAGTAAGGGGCGAGATGAACAAATGCGTACTGATCAATCGACCGTCCCAGCTAACGACCACAGGGCCGATCTTCACCTTTGTCGTGTCCGCCGGACGATCACATACTACACGGACCACATCCCCTGGGTTGTTGAGATACACACCATCAACACCGTATGCGCCGTTAGCATTATACGGAGCAATGATCTCCACGTAGGATGCAAAACGCGTTGTTCCAATGTCTGGAATGATGTACGAAATCCGCGGCTGGGCACAAACAGAAGTCGTGCCAAGCGTAACGCATACTATCAAACAAAGTAGTCGAAGTATTCTCTTCATATCGTCGCAATAACTTTTAGTTCGACGGCTATCGGCGTTGGAAGAGCGCCAATCTCGATCGTGGTCCGGCAGGCGTCTACGCCCGCAAAATGTTCAGCATAGATCTTGTTAAACACCGGAAAATCATTCTTCATGTCAGTAAGAAAGACCTGTACATCAATGATGTTCTCCCAACGAGATCCGGCATCTTCGATGATGTATCGGATATTTCTGAAAACGCTACGTGTCTGCTCCGTGATGTCATACTCTTGCACTGTACCATCATCATTGAAGGTAACACCAGGAATCACCGTTGTGCCACGCTCTCGCGGACCTACTCCGCTCAAGAAGAGGAGGTTCCCTACACGTCGCGCATGCGGGTAGGCGCCTACAGGCTCGGGTGCACGATCGGAGTTGATGACGATCTTTTCCATTCAGAACTGCAGACAGATGTTTTTTGATTCAGTAAAAAAGCGAAGCGCTTCGGTGCCACCTTCACGACCAACGCCACTATGTTTTACGCCACCAAATGGCGTGCGAAGATCTCGGTTAAGCCACGTGTTGACCCATACGATGCCGGACTCAAGGCGATGTGCGGTTTGATGTGCTCGATTGATATTCGTTGTCCAGACAGACGCCGCCAAACCATACATCGTTGAGTTAGCCCAGGAGATCACTTCGTCTTCTGTGTCAAACGGCATGATGGTAGCAATCGGACCAAAGATTTCCTCTTGATTCACACGGCACGCGGCGTTGAGTCCTTCAACAAGCGTGGGTTCAACGAAGAAGCCCCCTGAGCAACGACCTTCAACCTTCACCCGATTGCCACCGAGAAGAATTCTACCGCCTTCTTCCTGTGCCAACTCGATGTATGTCAGCACTTTGTTCATGTGCGCCTCGTTCACAAGTGCACCAATGCGCGTAGACTCCACAAGTGGGTCGCCAACAACAAACCGTTTCGTTTCGGCAGTGAGTGCATCACGGAACACGTTGTAGATACCGCGCT
>JAPLFN010000060.1:0-7105 GCA_026390655.1 Candidatus Kapaibacterium sp. | reverse complement strand
GGACAAAGATCCTCGACCCACAAAGACAGATCTCACCTTGATTGGTGAACGAAGCACGCGCAACACTCTTGGCTACCTGTGCTACATCAACATCATCATACACTATCGTTGGGTTCTTGCCGCCAAGTTCTAGCGAGAGCTTTTTAAACATGGGTGCGGCGACTGCCGCAATAGCCTTGCCCGTTACCGTTCCGCCGGTGAAGGAGATGGCCTTAATCTGTGGATGCGCAACGATGGCTGCACCGCACTCGGCCCCTAGGCCATGAACAATGTTCAGAACTCCTGGCGGAAGGCCTGCATCAGTGCAGATCTGCCCAAGCAAGAAGGCCGTCATCGGCGTGAGTTCACTTGGCTTAGCAACGACCGTATTTCCTGCTGCAAGCGCAGGTGCGATCTTCCAGGTAAAAAGATAGAGTGGAAGATTCCATGGAGAAATGCAGCCCACAACGCCAAGGGGCTGGCGAACAACGTAATTCACCGTGTTCGCATCGGTCTGAAATGTTTCGGTATTCGTGTGGAGGATTTCTGTGGCAAAAAAAGCCACGTTATCGATGGCACGAGGAATGTCCATGCTCTTGGACAACCACAATGGCTTCCCTTGGTCGTTTGATTCAGCAAGAGCTAGGTCTTCGAAGTGAAGCTTTATCCCGTTAGAGACGGCAAGGAGGATTTCTGAACGACCCTTGGCCGTCATCGAAGACCATGCGGGGAACGCCTCGCGGGCGGCCTGAACAGCCATATCTATGTCCGCATCGCCGCTCCGTGCCACCAGCGAATACACCTCGCCGGTAGACGGATTCACATTCTCGATCCAGTCGCCTGAGACGGGGTCGATATAGTGGCCGTTTATGTAGTTTCTTATATGCAACATCATGGAATCCCTAGACTTGCAAATATACCGTATGTTGGGGCATGCAGTTTAGCGTAGCGATACGGATGTTTCTTACTGCGCTCGAAGTGGAAAAAGGGTCGAGCCAGCACACTATCCTTGCATATGCCAAGGCCTTAGAGCAATTCCAGGCCTTTTTAGAGGAGCAATGGGGCATAGAGCCCAACATTGCCGATATCAAGGAGGCAGACATACGCCCCTTCCTTGGATGGCTTCATGATAAGGGGCTTACCAAGCGCTCATTGCGAATGAAGCTTGCAGCTGTACGGAGCTTTTTCAAATTCTTTGTGCGCTCCGGCGAGTTGGAGCGTAATCCTGCGTCGCTCCTCGTCTCTCCGAAAATCGACAAGAAGCTCCCTTCGTTCCTGCAACAGCAGGAGGCGGATGTTTTATGGGAAGCATTCGACATGTCAACGGCCAGTGGACGTCGCGACCGTGCACTCTGCGAACTCCTGTACGGCTCCGGTCTGCGCGTTGCAGAGGCTTTGCAACTCAACCTAGGAGGGATCGACGTTCGTGCACGAACTGTGCGCGTTCTTGGTAAGAGATACAAGGAACGGGTTGTACCGGTAACACATGAAACGATCACAAGTATCGACGCCTATCTCGAAATGCGAGGTCAGTTGGCCCCTTCACCGGATGAACAAGCGTTGTTTCTCGGGGATCGTGGCAAGAGACTTTCAAGCATCAGTGCATGGCGTATCGTAAAGCGAGTACGCGGGCCGATCACCGAAGCATCACGCAAAAGCCCGCACATGCTGCGTCACTCATTCGCAACGCATCTTCTTGATAATGGGGCTGATCTTTCGGCAGTGAGCGATATGCTAGGTCACTCATCGCTTTCAACAACCCAGGTCTATACACACGTAAGTGTTGAGCGATTGAAAGAGGCATACAAGAAAGCCCACCCACGCTCCGAGTAGATTCATCGCACGATCATTGTTACCGAACGTCCACCGGGAAACACAGCACGAAGAAGCATTGGAGAAGCAGCGGGTTTCTCCAAGACTCCCTCAGCAGAGCTTGCTACCAGGCGTCCGTCAAGAGTATACATAGAGATAGACGTCGCCATCGGTGTGGTGATGATCTTGTTATTCGAAACCACTACACTCGGTGGTTCCGTGGAATCTGTGCCGTGAACGCCTACGACACCTTTCACATTGAGTTTCACGCGTGCGGTTTCAGTTCCGTTGATGCGCTGAACAGCAGTCCAGGAGCCCCCTTCAGCGGGTCGAAGAATGTAGGACCACCAGTAGAAGTAGTGGGATGCAACACCTGCCGTTGTCTGATAGCGGAACCACGATGTGCCATCGGGAGTAAGCCACTCAACTTCGAGTGCATCGGTTGCGGCAATTCCCTGTTGAAGCGACCAAAATGTTATCGACGAATCTGCAGGCGTAACGTCGGCATGCGGCGGTCGCTCGCGTAACGTGTCAAGCCGCGGCGGCCACGTCGTAACGTCAGCATCGATGAGTCTATAGTCTGTCGAATATTCGGGCTGATCTTTCCAGAGAGAGACATCATCAGCACAGGCACCCGAGAATGGATCCATGCGTTGCCAGACCTCAAAGTGTACATGAGGATCGGAAGAGTTTCCGCTCGATCCAACGAATGCCATGCGGGCACCGCCTTTCACCTCATCGCCAACCTTTACCCGAGCACTTTTTCGACGAATGTGTGCGTAGTAGGAAATGTACCCTTGAGGATGACGAATGGCGATGAAGTTTCCGTACTCACGCTCGATCACACTTTGTTTATTGCGATCCGGAAGTGAATCTACAACGGTGATCACTTCTCCGTCAGCGGCTGATAGGACGTACACGCCGCTATCCATTTGACGGAACGACCGCAGAACAAAATCTGTTCCGTCGTGGCCATCATACGTTTGTATCCCACATGCATGATCTCGAATAGCCCCCTCCCGTGAATCATGATCAACATGATTAACGATGAAATAGTCCTTCCCAAGCGATCCTTCTACGGGAGGAGAAAAGCGGAGTGGTTGGGCTGAAACGTTGAAAACGGCGAAAAAGAGGACGAGAACAATGAGCATACGACAAATATAGCACCACGTCGCACCTAGTCACGGCATGCCGTACCTTTGCACATGCGTATATCCGTTATCGGGTCCGGTCATCTCGGATCCATCCATGCTCGACTCCTTGCTCAGAACGCCGATGTGTCTCTGGTTGGCATCGTTGATCCAGACGAAACCCGCGGATCCGCTATCGCTTCTGAGCACGGGGCTCAGTGGTACCCGGATCTGACGTCGATGCCAGATGTAGACGCGGTGGTGATCGCTGCCCCTACATCACTGCACCATTCACTTGCTGTTGCATGCCTCGAAAGAGGCTTTCATTGTTTCATCGAGAAACCTGTAACGGCCACCTATGCCGAAGCACAGGAGTTGATGCAACGTGCTGAGGCAACGGACCGCGTGATCCAGGTTGGACACGTGGAGCGGTTCAACCCGGCTGTTCGGGCCTTAGCATCGTATAGCATTCAACCTCTCTTCATTGAAGCGCACCGATTAGCCCCGTTTAAACCGAGAGCAATTGACGTGAGCGTGATTCATGACCTCATGATCCACGATATCGATCTCTTGTTATGGATGACGGGCTCCGAGATCGTGGATATTCAGGCAACAGGTGTTGCTGTTCTTACAAAGACTCCGGATATCTGTAATGCGCGGCTCACCTTTGCCAACGGATGTGTGGCAAATGTTACGGCATCTCGCATATCTGCGAAACCAATGCGCAAGTTGAGGGTTTTTCAGAAGGATAGCTATGTGTCACTTGATCTTGCCTCTGGCGCAGTTGAACTCTATCAATTGATCGAGACCTCCGCACTAGAGCCGAGCCATCAGGTGCCGCTTGGGACCGTAAACACAGAGCATGGCGACAGAGTGATCGTGTATGATACGCCCATTGTGGAATCGGTCAATGCCATTGCCGAAGAACAACGCTCCTTCTTGGAGAGTATTCGCAATCAAACGAGTGCGGCTGTAACGCTCCACGATGGAGCACAAGCCGTACGCATCGCAGAATGGATAGACAAACTGGTTCGAACATGATCTATAGAGCGCGATTGATCGCGCTTGCGGTGTTCGCATTGATCTGCTCGAACAGTTTGTTCAGTCAATCTGAAACCAGCGACTTTGCGCGCATTGGACACGCGGGCTTCGTTATCACCACCGCTTCAGACTATCAATGCGTAGGCATCAACCCTGCAAATCTCGGTTTCGTTCCGACCGCTGACATCTTTGAGCTGGGAACTCCCATGAAGGGAGGTGTTGATCGCAGACGCCGCGATTATTCGCTCACAGCAATTGAAGGGGGCTTCTCCGCTCACAGTGATGCTCTCAGCCGAGGCGGTCTCTTTGACCTTATTCTACAGCAGGGTGGCACAAAATTCAATGCTGAGCAAAAGGCCGCAGCTGCACAGGCATTCTCTGGCAATGGAATGCGATTCAACGCAGATGTATTCGCTATCGGAGCGGCGTACCAGACACAAGGCTTCGGTGGCTTTGCGCTTACGGTACGCGAGCGCGCAACCGGGACGTTTGTCTTCAACGATCAGGCCTCGAAGTTGATCTTTGAAGGGCGTTCGTCGGGGTACTTCGATTCGTTTGACGTGAACTTCAACGGCGACACAGTGGGCTACTCAACGAATCCGCAGAATTTTTCAAAGCTCTTCAACGGTACGGTCTTGTCAATGTTGTGGTTTCGTGAATACGCAGCATCGTACGGACTAAAGGTCCTCGATATCAAACCCGTCAAATTCTATCTCGGCGCCACGGTGAAGTTTCTTGAATCGTATGCCTACCTCGACGCACGTGTTGAGACCGGCGAGTTTCGCGCTCGAAGTGCATTGAGCCCCTTCTTTGGAATCAATTATGGTAAGGCAGTAACTCCATCGCTGATTCCCGGAAGTACGCTTGCACCAATTGGATCTGGTTGGGGGCTTGATCTTGGAGCAACGATTGAGATCGGCAAATGGACTCTTAGTACAAGCGTAGTAGACCTAGGGAAGTTGGTTTTTGATGGCAATGTCTTCACTGCCGGCGACACAATTCTCAATGGACTTTCGAGTAAAGGATTTGACAACTACAATCTCTTTACAGAGGCACAGAAGATCACGGGAGATGGGGAATTCTTTAAGTGGACCGGACTCCAGACAACCGAAACAGAGCTGCCAACGCGATTCAAAGCCGGCGTTTCGTTCTTCTACAGCTACCGATGGAGATTTGGTGTGGACATGTCAGCATCTGTCAATAGAGCTGCCGGTTCCCTTGGGCAACCGATCTTTAGTGGTGGCGCAGACTATCGCATCACGCCGTGGTGCACACTAGGGCTCGGCATTGGTGGGGGCGGTAACATGGGTGTCTTTGTCCCCTTCTCAGTCCTCTTCTCTGTGTTCGACGGCTTATGGGAAATGGGGCTCACGTCTCGCGATCTCATTACGTACCTCGTTTCCAAACAGCCTGTTGTATCACTGGCAGTTGGGTTCTTGAGGTTTCGCATCTAGTTCAAATCACACTTACCACGCGTACGCTTCAGGGGCTTGATTCCCCGGACCTGGCCAGATCTCATCGAGTTTTGCGAGGGTGTCTTCAGAGAGTGTCACATCGAGTGTTCGCACATTGGCATCGATCTGTTCTACGGTGCGCGGACCAATGATGGGAGTTGTCACTCCATCTCGTTGGAGGATCCATGCAAGGGCAACATCGGCATAGTCTATTCCGATGTCCCTGCAGAGTGCTTCGTACGCTTCGATTTGTGGACGTTTCTTTTCTGCAGCAGCCAAGAGTTGAGGTCGCTTTCTACGCACGGTATCTATCGCAGAAAATATCCCGCATAACAAGCCCCCTGCCAAGGGGCTCCACGGAATCATCGCCATGCCGTATGCTTTTGAAGCAGGAATAACTTCGAGTTCGATGTGGCGGTTGTACAACGAGTACACACTTTGTTCACTCACAAGTCCGAGGAAATGTCGGTTCTTCGCAAGCTCATTTGCTTGCGCGATATTCCACGCGGCAAAGTTGGATGAGCCAACATAGAGGATCTTTCCTTCACGAACGAGTTGTTCCATCGCCTGCCATACTTCGTCCCAAGGAGTGGCACGATCGATATGATGCATTTGATAAATATCGATATGATCGGTTTTGAGTCTTCGCAGTGAATCTTCACATGCTTTCTTGATGTGGTAGGCTGAACATCCGCGGTCGTTCACTCCGTCCCCCATCTGACCGTACAGCTTTGTTGCTAACACGATCTTATCTCGCCGTGATGGATCCTCTGTCAACCAGTTCCCGATCACCTCTTCGGTGCGCCCCTTGCCCTTATCCCAGCCATAGACGTTGGCGGTATCAAAGAAGTTAATGCCGTGCTCGAGGGCGCGCGACATCACGGGGTATGAATCAGCTTCTTCTATCCAATAACCAAAGTTCATGGTACCAAGGCAGAGTTTCGACACCTTCAGGCCGGTGCGGCCGAGTTGGACGTAGTTCATAGACAAAGATACGGCCGTAAGGTGAGGTCCTCCTCGTTTCGCTCGCAGGGTGATGCTCGGCGCCTCGCTCGCAGGGTGACGCTCGGCGCCTCGCTCGCAGGATAAAGCCCTCCTCGCTTCGCTCGCAGGGTGACGCGTGGTGCTGTGCTCAATGGACCCTCCTCGCTTCGCTCGCAGGGTGACGCTCGGCGCTTCGCTCAATGTGTGAGTCCCTCCTCGCTTCGCTCGCAGGGTGACGCGTGGTGCTGTGCTCGCAGGGTGACGCGTGGTGCTGTGCTCAATGGACCCTCCTCGCTTCGCTCGCAGGGTGACGCAGCTGCGTCACGTTTTGGGAGCTGACGAGCACTATATAGGCATGAAGAGAAACTGCATCTATATCATGAGCAACAAGAGTCGCACAACATTATATGTTGGCGTTACCAACAATCTCGTGCGTCGCAGATTGGAGCATCGCGCAGAATTGGCGGGCGATGGCTTCTGTGGTAGATACAAGATATGCGACGTTATATATGTCGAGTATTTCGATAAGATCGTTGATGCTATTCGAAGGGAGAAGCAAATCAAAGAATACGCGCGTGCTAGAAAGTTAGCCCTCATCATGAGTCGCAATCCTCATATGGTATCGCTCCAACCGCCGTTCTTCTCTTTCCCTACGACGAACGAATAGGCGCTACGCAACACCCTACGAGCGAAGCGAAGCCGCGT
>JAPLFN010000127.1:12742-57564 GCA_026390655.1 Candidatus Kapaibacterium sp. | reverse complement strand
TGCGATGCTAATCGGATGAGGTCCCTCGCTTCGCTCGGGATGACGCTACGTGCGATGCTAATTGGATGAGGTCCCTCGCTTCGCTCGGGACTGCGAACCACTGCGTCAGCGTCATCCCGAGTTGCGGAGCAACGAGGGACCGCTATGCGAACCACTGCGTCAGCGTCATCCCGAGTTGCGGAGCAACGAGGGAACTCTATGCGAACCACTACACTAGCGTCATCCCGAGTTGCGGAGCAACGAGGGACCTCTGTGCGAACCACTGCGCTAGCGTCATCCCGAGTTGCGAAGCAACGAGGGACCTCTATGCGAACCACTGCGTCAGCGTCATCCCGAGTTGCGGAGCAACGAGGGACCTCTATGCAAACCACTGCGTCAACGTCATACCGAGTTGCGGAGCAACGAGGGACCTCAATGCGAACCACTGCGCTAGCGTCATCCCGAGTTGCGAAGAACGAGGGACCCCTATGCGAACCACTGTGTCAGCGTCATCCCGAGTTGCGGAGCAACGAGGGACCTCAATGCGAACCACTGCGTCAGCGTCATCCCTCGATCCTCCCTTCGGCAGGACTGACTCCGCTCGGGATGACGTGCCCTTTCGCCTTGTCGCCCTTTCGCCTTGTCCCCCTACTCCGAACTATTCTCGCTCCGCAAAGAACTCATCTTTTCGGCGATGGCTTCATCGGAAGGGGCTTTGAATTCGTCAATGAACGGCGTGATGTCCGAGAATAATCCACTCATCGTTTCGGTGTGTATGTACTTGGCAACTTCTTCCATGCTCCCGGTTTCCTTGAAGACTTTGAGCTGACGATCTGCGCCAGAACCGTTCTCGAGAATGTGGTACACGTATTCCAGATCCTTGCGTGATCCGAGATCATCCACCACGTCATCAACGAATGCAAGAAGCTCGAGAATGAGCTCGCGAGCAGGCATTTCTCGTTGACGTCCAAAGTCGATCAACTTGCCGTCAAGGCCGTAGCGTACGGCACGCCACTTGTTCTCCATGAGAAGGCTGCGACGATATGAGCGGAATGAAAGGTTCTTCTCGTAGAGCGAAAAGAGTTTGGCGGCAATGGCCTGACACAATGCGGCGATCGCAATGGTCTCCTCAACACGCATCGGAAGATCGCATATGCGGATCTCCAATGTTGGAAAGAACGGATGCGGACGAATGTCCCACCAGATCTTCTTTGCGTTGTCGATTGATCCGGTTTGAATCAACAGCTCAACGTAGCTCTCGTACTCTCTCCAACTGGAGAATGAGTCAGGCAATGCAGTCCGCGGAAAACGTTCAAACACTTTTGAACGATAGCTCTTTAGTCCACTATTCATGCCCATCCAGAATGGCGAGTTGCTCGAAATTGCAAGCACATGCGGCATGAAGTATCGCATCTCATTCATCAGCTGTATCTGCGTTTCACGGTTCGCAATGCCAACATGAATGTGCATGCCAAAGATGAGGAGTGACCGAGCCAACATCTGCATGTCCTCAACCATCACCTTGTACCTCTCATCCGGATAGATCTCCTGATCCTGCCAGCGTGCAAAGGGGTGAGTGCTCGCAGCTCCGATACGCAATCCGTTTTGTTGCGCAAGATGCGCCACGATCGATCGGATCTTCGTGACCTCAAACTTGGCTTCGGTGGTGTTGTTGCAGATCCCAGTGCCGATCTCAAGCATCGACCCGTGCATTTCGGGTTTGATGTGCTCATGAAGCAATACTCGCCCCTTGCTTAAAAGCTCGAGGTTGACGTGCGACTTAAGATCATACGTGGTGGGGTCCAGAACCATGTACTCTTCTTCGATACCAAGAGTGAAACTTGGTCGTTCGTAGGGATTGCCGGGATCGAAGGAGACGCCAGCGTCTTCAACTGCCATACTTGCCTCGTTGTACGTGTGCCCCAAGATAGGGAGCAAGGCATCCCACTGCAACCTCCGCACCACTGTTTCGTTGTAATATTGTCTATGGCAGAATTCAGCATTGAAGGCAATGGTCGCCTCGAGAAGACGGCGATCTACTATAACGGCGATCAGCTCGACGGGGTGAGAGAGATCTTTCTCAACCTCGATGAAAATGGAGCATTTGACGCCATTATCATGTACATCGGTACGGACGAGAAGTCGTACACGAAGAACATCTTCGTGGACTACCTGGAAAACGTCCGAACAGAGCCCCCCGGCTTCTCTGAAGAAGAGGCTCGATCTCTGTCTCTCTTTACGATTGTAAGCGACGGAGAATTGGCGCAGACCACAATTCTTCGTAACAATGAAGAACAAAATGGGGTGGTTAGCGTCTACGTCCATATCAAAGCGCCAAGCGTCCCTCAGGGAGGGGGCTTACGGGCTTTTTTTGGTGGACAAAAAGAGATCCCCGAGCACACCGAGTTCAAGGCGGAGATCGTCTACCGCGAAGACAATGGTGATCTAACCACAGAAGGACTGTTTTAACATGAAAACCCGCCGTACAATAGCCCTTGTTGCTCTCATCGTGGCACTGTTCACGATGGTACTTCCCCTAGATACAATCGCGCAACGCCGCGGCGGTGGCTCGTTTGGTGGAAGTCGCGGAGGTAGCCGAGGATATTCTTCACCATGTTCTGGTGGTGGTTCGTTTGGTGGGTCTCGCAGATCGTCACCAGGCGGCTATGGTGGTGCCCCTAGGTCGGGATCTTCATCGACTCGCTACGGCAATGCTCCTGCAATGCGTAACTCGTTCGGGGGCTCACGGATGAGCTCGTCAAGCGATTACACTTCTCGCTACGGTGCGCCCCGAGCATCGACGCGGCAAACTGTTCCGAGTTCGAACGGCTCAACGAATTACACCGTGAACCGCTATGGTGGGATGGGCGACGGATTCATGATGGGCTACATGATGGGCACTATGCCGTGGTACTGGAGCACGCCATTCCATCCGGCGTATTACTACTCTCGACCATACACGGCGATGAATCCGGACGGAACAACGGCGATCTATCCCGGGACCTTCCAATGGGGAACGCTGTTCTTCACACTCCTTCTTATTGGCGGTGTGATCTTTATCGTCTACGTTTGGCTCCGCAACCGACGACGTCGTAGTCTTGGTTACGTTTCTTCAGGGGGCTTCTCCGACACCAACGATAGCGGTGCCAAAAGTAGCTTTATGTGATCTCGGTAGATCCGAGTTCTACCGCGAGATCACTATCGGCACTGATCGCATTCCATAGCCGTGAAAGAGAATGAGGTTGTATGTCCCTGCGGCTAGAGAACGAACGTCGAGAGAAACTGTACCAGGTTCGATTGAGCCTTGATACACAACAGTTCCATCAAGTGCGAAAATTGTTGCCTGCATTGACGCGTAGGCTCTGATGGAGATACTGGAAGTTGCCGGATTTGGCCACACGATTACAGGCCCGATTGCAGTGTTGTCTTCTTCAACAGAAACAGCAGGCGAGACCAGGGCGAAAAGTGGTAATTCAATAACACTTGGCGCTCCATCTGAAGTGACGCGGAGTTTGCCGGTATAGGTGCCGGTATCTGTTGCCGTACACTTAAGAGGAACAGATACACTGCTGCCAGCACCGATCGTTGTTTTTGGTGCCGCAGTGATTGAAAACGCGTCCACGGGCGTGCTTGCATCGGAGACCGTTTCATACTTTGAAACGGTTATATCGCTGGTTCCGACGTTGCGAATTGTTGCGGTACGTGTCTTGGATTGACCCGAGGTCATTACGCCGAAACCAACCTGTGTGGTTGTAAACTCCGGCAACTTTGTGCCATTGGGTCCCGAGTACCGATACTCCAAGAGTGAAACATAGGTCCCACCCATAAAGAGTGCGGGCCGATCAAGAGTGAGTGCCTGCGTTGCAAGAACCGGTCCGGCAGACTTTGTAAGTATTGTCTGCCAAATGGCGCCATTGTTGTCGGAACCTAAGACTTCTCCGTTTGCACCAATGAGAAGATGGTGCTTATGCCCGGCATCTACGCGCACGGGAGTAAAGCCAACTGATAGATCAGCAGCGCCAGCCTTCCAGCTTGCTCCGCCATTCACTGAGGATGCAATCCGATAAGGGGCTCCATTTGCATTGCTCGTTCTATAAAGAACGATCCCATTTGAACTGTCGCTGAAAGCGACGTTGATTATCACAGCACCGTTGACGCCTATCGAGCCTTGATCCCACGTCTGACCCTTGTTGAGTGACGATATAACACGGCCCGTAGTTGTGCCGAACCACGTTGCATCGCCACGGAAGAACATGGACCCGCGAACGATCCTTTCACTACCATTAGCTAGAGGAGCTCCAGTGGAGGACACCCAAGAAGCGCCTCCTGTTGTTGAGCGGCTGAGACCGAACTTCCCGGCGATAGGGTTGCCTAGCGCCATGCCGTTCTGTGTGTCGAACATTCGAACGCCTTCAACAGATGCCATGTAAGAGCCGACATTTGACGCGCTCCACGAGTTTCCGTTCGTTGTTGAACGGGAGATCGTTGGCACGCTGCTAGAAAGCCCGCCGATGAGAATCGTGGTTGAGTTTACTGCCTCAAGAGCGTCGACAACAAAGGGGGTGGCTACGTATCCACCAGAGCCGCTCTGAGTGCCGAGGATCATTGCACGTTGACCAAACAATGTCCCCGTGGCAAAAAGTGTTCCGTCTGATGTGTAGTCAACCAACTCCCAGTTCGAAGATGGAACCTGAACCAGTGCAGAAAATGTGTTTGTCGTCGGAAGGTTGACGGGCACGTTCACAACTTCAAAGTTGCTATACGAGCCACTGCCGATGGTTAGACTTACATTAATGGTTGATTCATACCACGGAAAGTTGGGATCCAGTTGTACGTCGAACGTACCCGAGACTTCTCCGTTGTGTGGAATAGAACCCATCGAAATTGAAGGAGTGCCGAAGTACTGCACGTTGCCGGACAAGAGACGAGGACTTACCAGGACATTGGACGCATCGGAGAGAACGTTTTTTATGATGAACTTCACTGTTGTCCGATTGAACGATGTGATGCTGCCAGACGCAGACCCGCCTATTTCAAGCCCCTTCATGAGTAAGCCGGGCATACGCTCGCCACTAGTAAATGTAGTGTTGACTTTTACGGCACGTTCGGCATTCACTCTACCCCAATAGCGAGGCTTTGTATCAGGCGTAACGCCAACAAGTGGGTCTGCCGTTCCGCGTATCTGAGCCGTGATCATCTCAGGTGTCCAGTCCGGATGGACAGCCTTCACGAGACCAGCAATACCAGAGGTTAATGGACTGGAAAACGAAGTCCCGGTAAGGGCCCGATATTGATTGTTTGGATACGTGCTAAGGATGCCTTCACCTGGAGCATACACGTCTACATTCATACCGTAGTTAGAGAAGCCCGAAACCTGGTCTGACACGGAACATGAACCCACCGAGAGCACTCCTGCTAGGCTTGAAGGGGAGTGTAAATAGATATCGTTGTTTACGCAATCGTTGCCGGAGGCAGCAACAACAAGTGATCCTTTTGCGGTGGCATAATCTATAGCGTCTTGGTCGCTCGCACTGGCATCATATCCACCCCAAGAGCAGTTGATGATGTGGGCGCCAAGATCGGCGGCATACATGATTGCCTCATACCCGCGAACGATCCCACCAAAGTTTGGGTTGTCGGAACCGCATTTGATAGGAATGATCCGACAGTTGAAGCCAGTGCTAGCGACGCCTTTTGCGTTATTTGTCACGGCGCCTGCACAGCCCCCTACAACGGTTCCGTGGCCATTGCCATCAGTGATCGTTCCACTCACGCGTGGGTCGTTATCCGGACGAAGAATTCCGTTTTGCGCGTCGGCTTGAGAAATGTTCCCAACGAAATCCCATCCTCGAATATCATCGACGTAGCCGTTAGAATCGTCGTCGATTCCATTGCCTGCGATCTCCTTGGGATTCATCCAGATGTTGCCATTAAGGTCTTCGTGTTGCCAGTCTGTACCCGAGTCAACAATAGCGATAAGGACAGTTGTGGCGCCCTTTGCTACGTCCCAGGCCCTGTCGACCTTCATGGAGCTCATCCATGGTTGTTGACTATAGCGTGGGTCATTTGGAGCGAAACTCAGCTTCTGCACATACATAGGTACCGCATACTCGATGTCCGGGTTGTCCATGAGGCGCGCACAAGCGTCGAACGGGTCGATTCCCTCGTTGTACTGTATTTGGTAGACTCGGTCAAGTCCTAACTGTCGTGCTAGGTCGCCATCATTGAGGGTTGTGTACGCAGAAGAAATGTCGTGCACATTCAAAGGGGCTAACGCCTGGTTCGCAATGCTGCCGTCGATCGAAAGCTGTTGGCGTGCCACACCGTGGGCTTCTCGGGTCTTAACCATAAGCATGCCGGGGATATACGTCCCAATAGTAGGGCGACGTACAACCGACACCATTGCGGGCCTATCCACCCCGTTTGGCAGAGAAATCGCCGCACGTCGGATTATGTAGGCATCTTGACCGGGAAGTAGTCCTGCCGAGGCGCCGAACGTTGAAAAAAGGGCTAAAACCAAGAGAGAAGACAGGAAAAGTCGCATAGAGGCGTCCATTGTGTGCATGCCAGACCTACTCAGCAGCCTGCATGTTACCTAAATGCCAACTTTTTACGGGTAGAAGCTGTATTTTTTATAAATGCTGTAACGCCGTGAAAGGTGTTGGGTTCTTCCCTCCAGAGCACGGGAATGCGGAGATTATCAAGCCCCATTAAACGTGCCAGACAATTCCGCAGTCTCAGACTGCAACACAGGGCAATAACGTTTTCTTATCAATTTTTGACGGAGAATATCATGAAAAAGCAGAATGTTTGGGCGGCACTTGCCGTAGCAACATTTACAGCCTTGGCCTTGGGTCTAACGGCATGTTCCGACAGTGGCGTAACACCGGAAGATCCAATGGGTCTTACGCAACGTCAGACAACATCGTTTGACCTCAATGCTACGCCGACGGAGATCAATGACGCCACCATGGACATGATGATGTCCGAGCGCCCCGATCCAAACAAGGGCAAGCCAGTACGCAACCCGTTTGCCGAACTTCTCAAGCACCTGAACCTCACAGCTGATCAACAAGCGGCAGTTGAAGGTCTACTTGCCTCACATCGTGAGTGTGTCAGTGCAGCCCTCGAAAGCCTACGCGCTGCAGAAAAAGAGATCATCTCAGCCGCACGTACGGCAGCAGAAGCTGTAAAACAACAAGTCAAGGACGGCACTCTAACACGTGATGAAGCTCGTGCACAACTCCGCGCAATCAGTGAGCGTACACGTCAAGCCCTCAAGGCACTGCCAGGTCGCGAAGAAGCACGCAAAGCTATGAAGTCATGCGATGATGCATTCCTCCGTGGTCTCAGCGAAATCCTCACGCCGGAGCAAACAGCGATTCTCAAGCGTTGGGTCGAGTCACGCAAGGGCGGAAAAGACAATCCTCAAAACCCAGGTGGTGGTGGTCGTGATACAACGCACAAGGGTGGAGACACAACAGGCCACGGTGGCGGAAACACACCTCCGGGCGGTCGCGGCTGATCATAGAAAATTCGGCTCAGTATACTTTCGATGCCCGTCGTCACGCTTGTGGCGATGGGCATCGTCGTAGATTGCAGGATGTTATCGACGTTACTCGCCAAAATTGGCCGTATCACTCTGAGTATTCTTGCCGAGGTGGGGCAGATCGTTCTGCTCGTCGTCGGCATTATTCGTTATTTGCCCCGGGTCTATAAGGATAGGGGACTTGTGCTGGAACAGATGAAGATCGTGGGCTCAGATTCATTGCCACTGGTTATTCTCGTAGGTGCATTTACAGGCGCAATTGCAGCACTTCAAGCGACCAATCTTTTTGCCAAGTTCAACCTTATCGGAATTGCCCGGCCGTTCATAGGTGGATCAATCGCCACGGTGGTATTTACAGAGTTAACACCTGTGTTAACGGCCTTGGTTATTGCTGGACGTGTTGGTGGGTCAATAGCGGCACAGATCGGCACGATGAAGGTTTCAGAACAGATCGATGCGCTTGATATGATGGCCATCGACAAGGACCGTTACCTAGCAATGCCACGCGTAATGGCCGCGATCACGATGATGCCTGTGCTAGCTGTGTTTTCCAGCGTGGTAGCACTCGCCGGAGCGTATATCCTCACAAGCTTCATGTTCGACTTTAGCGTGAGCACCTTCTTTACATCAGTGCAAAACTTCTTCAGTATCGGTGAGATCATGCGAGGACTCTTCAAGTCACTCGTCTTTGGAGGCTTTACCGCACTGATCGGCTGTCACGTTGGCTTTAACACCGAAGGTGGTGCTGAAGGCGTTGGCAATTCTACGGTGCGCGCATTCACGATCTCTGCAGCAAGCATCCTTGTTATCGATGCGTTGTTTGGCGTTGTACTCTAAAAAGTACGTTACGGTGTTACCAAGAGTACGACTCTTTGCGTGAGCATGCCGTCTCTCAAGATATCTACGATGTATGTTCCGCATGTTGTCAAGGTCTGTTGACCAATCAGCCCCCTGACAACGAATGAATCGCTAGCGAGGAAGTCTTTCAGAACTGACTGTAGGATCTGTCTGAGATTCGAACTATCCTCGATATTGATGGCGAGTTTTACAGTAGGGGATTGTTCGAATTCTGAATCCGCAGACGCTGCAGCGTAGTTCATCCTCCGCTTCAAACTCTCACCCCCAGGGATCTCGTTTCGCCCATCGCGCCAGATCTCACTGGAACAGTTGTCCTCGTCTATCTGCGGACCGCACATCGGATCTGTGATACCTTCAACATTCAAAGGGGCTCCCACCGCTCCTACATTCAACGTGCGCACCATTGCATATGGCCTACAGTTATTGATTGAGAAGTCGATCTCCAGCTGCGTTGGATGCAGATACGCCACGTGCGAGGTAGTGAAGGCGCCAAACCGATTCTGCCCACACCGAACGAGGAACAAACCGCCGGCACCATCGGCAGAAAGATCGCTTAGCATTGCAACATCAGTTGCATAAAGAGCCGGATCGTTGCGCCGCATGAATGGATTCGGGTGATTTGCAGGGGCATTCGTGAACGGTACAGGATCTGTCACGTCAAATCGATTCCGACCGAACATCTCAAGCTCGAATGGGGCAACGTCTTCGCGTAGAGATGTCAATGACGCAACAGCATTGTTTACTTCAATGCCTTTCCAATAGTCATCAAAGTCATTGTTCCGAAACGCCTGCATTGCACAGTCTTCCAAACGCACAGCAACACGTGAACCAACAAACATATTGTCGCTGTGGTAAGCACGATCGGCATTGTACAGTGTTGCCGGATATTCAACAGTTGTAAACGTGCTGCTGCAGACCCGTGGTTGTCCATAGAGCGCACGCACACCAAAGTCCATATCCGTAAAGGCAGACGCATTCACGGTGCAATAGGCACTGCCCGATGAAACAACGCCTTCATGAAGGAAGGAGAACGAGCAACCGGTTACATCGAGACGAACAAGATTCGTACCGGAAACGCCAGACGATACATACCGTTTCATCGACTGTCTGTAGGGGGCTTGATAGGCAGCAATGGGAATCGCCTGCGCACTATCGATGAATGAAGAGTTGATCACCGCCAAGTAGTTGTACGACTCAGGTGCATCCGTTGGTCTGATCGATGTTGTGGCTTCAAGCATATACGAATCTGCGGACCATTGCGGTGTAGCACCATACGAAGGAAGATCTCTGTGCATAGAGAATGCACAGTTATAGATTGGCTCGGATACGATGTTGGTGAGTTGCACGCCAATATTCTTGAGGTCTGCGTACTGTATCGACACGCTACTGTTCTGCCAGTCGGGGGTGCTTCCAACTGCACGGATGCGCGTACGTGTGCTCATGCGGGCGTGATCTCGCGCGTCGAATACGCAGTTTTCAGCTATCTCCGTTGTCAATGTAATACGCTTATCAGCGGTGGTGCCACCTACGATTTCCATGTGACCATTGATGTCAATCACAGAATCGCCAAAAGCCACATGAGCGCCCGGGTTGACGATAAATGTTCCGCCGGACTCTACGACGAGGTCGCGGAGAAATACAACGGCAGAGTCTTCAATGATGAATTGAGAACCTGCACGAACTCGAACCCGAACATCGACCGACGTTTTAACGCCAGCCATTACTCGCATAGTTGCGCCAGTGTTCACGTCCACTTCTTGAGCGGCCGTGCGAGAGATGCGTGATGCGTGGTCGAGCACGAGCTCTCCGCCATTACGCACTACGAGATCATTGATGCCTTCAAGACTCACGTGCGAGCCCGGGCGTAGACGACATGAGCCAAATGTATCGCTAACAACAAAACCGGCGCGCTGTTGGAGTTTCACGACCCCATAAACATCTCCGGCCCTACTAAAGTGTAATGCGGGGTCTGCTTCATTTCCGTCGACAACAAGATCGCCGATCTTCAATTGGCCTTCTAGCTCAACATTGCGCACGAGGCCTTCAGCAAGGATCGTTGCGTTCGATTCAGTAGCGATCACTTTGTGCGTGAATTCGGATCCCTCATTGAGGAGCATCCCGTCAATACACAATGTTGAAGAATCCGGAACTGTTATCGAGATCGCTGCGACTGTGGATGTTAGGCGAGTGACGCCTTGATTGTTGTGTGATTCGCCAGGCAGGCTGCGGCCGCCATACTTCACAACATCGACAATCCCATCGTCTGCTGCAGTACCGCCACGAAGTGCAGTAAGGGGCCAATCAACCCCGTCCTTGATGCGCGATCCCCAATGCATGAGGCGGATGTTGTTGGAGTTGATCACCTCCGCCGAGAAGTCGAGAGTGGATGATGCCGCGTATTCGTAGTCGCCTTTGAGCGTGATAGAATGAGCAACGGCACGATAAGCATTCACCTTGCCAAAGCCCATTCGTTGCGACCATGATCTGCGCAGATCGTCATTTGCTTGCAGTGCAAATGAATACGTCCGATCTTGATCTTCCACTTTATCTGCAGTGAACGTAACGATGTTATACATTCGTCGTTGCACGTCGAGGCCATCAGCACCCGCCGCAGGTAAATCCGTGATGGCGTCCATTTCAACTCCCATGTTGGGATTGATAGAGAACATCATGCCGACGACGCCACTTACGAGTGCCGTTGAGATTGAAGTGCCAGAGAGAAATGAGTATCCGTTTTGGCTGGCAGGTTGACCGGTTGATTCGGACAACGTCCATACATTTCCGCCCGGTGCAACAACGTCCATATACGACCCACGCTTGGACGACTCGCGTTGTTTCATCTTTTCGAGTGAGAACTTCTTGTTCTCAGGAGAGAAAACAAATTTTTCCGTGAACCTCTCAGCCCCTTTCCAGATAGGAGCCATCACCTGAGGTATGCCCCAAGGCGCGCAGTCTGAGCCAAGAAGTTCGCCGTCAGAAATAGAGCCGACCGCGAGAATCTTTGTGTCCTTGGAGGCTTGCGGATCCATAACAAGCGTCGCAGCTGGATCGAAGGGTGCAACACCCCAATCATTCCCGGCGGCGGCAACGATCGCTACACCATTGCGAAGGAGTCGACGATGCAGAATACCATTACCCCCTACATAGCTGCAGTTGAGCACGTCCAACCGCTTCATCTTGCCACTTGCATCGTTCGTAAAGTCAAGATCAAAATCATCGAGCATATCAAAGTCATAGCTCAGCGAAACATCTCGCACACCGTCTATTGCATTTGGAGAAGGAGTGAGACATGGATCGGATAATAGAGTAGCGTCGGGCGGATTGAGAGGGAAAAGAACACCCGAACATTCGGGGCAGGTGCCTACTGCCGAACCTGATGGTCCCTGTGCGGGCGTGTTGTGCGGATCATTATCGGACTTGCTGATGACCGCCCCAAGAACAGAATAGCCATGACCGGTCTTGATCGGGTAGGTGCTCTTATTTACGCCGTTCCCTGTATTGACCGGCAGCCCGGTATAGGCGCTGGTTATGGTTGAGACAATTCGGCGAACATTACCCGTTCCGTTGGCAGTGGTTCTTTCTGATACATCCGTTGTGACCGGGCTTGGGCTGCAGGTTGTAAAGTTGTCAACTATGCCAATGGCCACGTCTGATGAGCCCCGTGAAATCTCCCATGCCATAGGCGCTTTAATGCTGAATAGTCCCCATGCTCGAGTTCGGGAGTTGTACGCGTGGTGATAGTAATCATCATTGTTGCCGGTCTTGTAGAGATACTCGGTTGAAAGCCTGGGTTCGAATACGCGATCGTTAGGGACGCCGGTTGTCGACGTCCAATCATCCACAAAGAAGACCGTTCCGACCGAGGCACTCTGAAGTGCTGACTCTACAGCAGCGACATTTTCGGGGTTGGCAAACGTCACAACGAATTGTCGCGTTACCTCCTTTGGGTTCTGTCGATATGTTGCTTTTGCGATCGTGGCTTTTGAAAAGGGGCGAAGCGCTTCAGATAGGCGAGCCATGATCGGCGTTCTAGGGTTTACCAATCCGACCTGGAGGGCAGAGTCAGACTCGATGATGAACCGCCCGCGTGCAAACCAGTTGATCCTTAGTAGTCGGTCCGAAGGCGTGTTCTTAGAACGCTCACAGTAAACCTCACCTCTGAAAACGATTGGGCTCTCGGGAGTAGGCAGCATCTGTACGAGGTCCAAATTCTCCTGACCCTGGGAAGGTGACGCGCCTCCCAGAACGATCATAAGTAGTAGAATTTGTTTGACCATACGGCGTTATCCACAGTGGATCAGTGTGACGACTGTAGAATATACATACGTATTTTTACTAAACAAGCATTATTTATCACGTCACTCTGTGAAATGCCCTATCTTCGCATCCCTTGCAGGCTGTTAGCACTCATACACGAAGAGTGCCAACACATTCGTCTACGGCAATCCAAGTTCGTTTCACAATTGTTTATTACGGAGTAGATCATGAATCTCGCCCCATTACACGACCGAGTTCTTGTTAAGGCCGCTGAAGCGGAAGAAGTGACCAAGGGTGGAATTATTATCCCGGACACGGCAAAGGAAAAGCCTATGCAAGGCGTTATCGTCGCCGTTGGCACAGGCAAGCAAATGGAAGACGGGAAAGTGACCCCGCTTCAGGTCAAGGTTGGAGACAAGGTACTCTACGGCAAGTATGCCGGTACAGAGATCAGCGTTGAGAACGACGACTTCCTCATCATGCGCGAAGCCGACATTTTCGCTGTGATTAAGTAAGCCCCTTACAATTAAGACTATCATTCGAACACAAACAAGGACAACACTACTATGGCAAGCAAGATCATAACGTTTGATGTTGATGCACGCGCAGCGCTAAAGCGCGGCGTAGACCAACTTGCAGACGCAGTTAAAGTCACACTTGGACCAAAGGGTCGCAATGTTGTGATCGACAAAAAATTCGGCGCTCCAACAATCACCAAGGATGGTGTAACGGTTGCAAAAGAGATTGAACTCGAAGATCCGATCGAGAACCTCGGCGCATCGATGGTACGTGAAGTTGCATCGAAGACGAGTGACATCGCCGGTGATGGTACAACAACAGCAACAGTGCTCGCTCAGGCGATCGTTGCTGAAGGCCTCAAGAACGTAACTGCCGGTGCAAATCCGATGGACCTTAAGCGTGGCATCGATATGGCTGTAAAGGCCATCCACGAAGGTCTTCGCGAGCTAAGCCGTCCGGTTCCTGGCAAGAAGGAGATCGCTCAAGTAGGTACGATCTCAGCAAACAATGACTCCACGATCGGCAATCTCATTGCAGATGCAATGGAGAAGGTTGGCAAAGATGGTGTGATCACTGTAGAAGAAGCCAAGGGTACAGAAACATCGATGGACGTTGTAGAAGGTATGCAGTTCGATCGTGGCTACCTCTCACCGTACTTCGTAACTGATGCTGATTCGATGGAATGCGTTCTTGAGAATCCGTACATCCTCATCCACGACAAGAAGATCGGTGCGATCAAGGATCTTCTGCCGATTCTAGAAAAGACCGCTCAATCTGGTCGCGCTCTGCTCATCATTTCAGAAGACATCGAAGGCGAAGCACTCGCAACTCTTGTTGTGAACCGTCTGCGCGGAACACTAAAGATCGCAGCCGTAAAGGCTCCTGGTTTTGGTGACCGTCGTAAGGCAATGCTCGAAGACATCGCTGTGATCACCGGTGGTACAGTAGTGTCTGAAGAGAAGGGCTACAAACTCGAAAGTGCAACTCTCCAGCAGCTCGGCACAGCCAAGCGCGTTGCGATCGACAAGGACAACACAACGATCGTTGAAGGCGCCGGAAGCTCGGATGATATCAAGAAGCGTATCAATGAGATCAAGTCACAGATCGAAAAGACAACAAGCGACTATGATAGCGAGAAGCTGCAAGAGCGTCTTGCAAAGCCATCCGGTGGTGTTGCCGTTCTGAAGATCGGTGCTGCTACGGAAGTTGAAATGAAGGAGCAGAAGGCACGCGTGGAAGACGCACTGCATGCAACACGTGCAGCGGTCGAAGAAGGTATCGTCCCTGGTGGCGGTGTTGCCTACCTTCGCACGCTTGGTAAGCTCGACGGGCTTGTAACAGAGAATCGCGACCAAATCACTGGTATCGCCATCATCCGTCGCGCCGTAGAAGAGCCGATCCGTCAGATCCTTGCAAATGCGGGCCTTGAAGGTTCCGTTATTGTTGCCAAGATCAAGGAAGGCACAGGATCCTTCGGATTCAATGCGTATTCCGAGACGTACGAGGATCTTTTCGAAGCCGGCGTGATCGATCCGACAAAGGTCGCACGTGTTGCCCTCGAAAACGCTGCTTCGGTAGCATCGCTTCTCATTACAACAGAAGCAACCATCGTAGAGCGCCCTGAGAAGAAGGAAGCAGCCGGACATCAGCACGGTGGCGGTGGAATGGACATGTATTAAGAAATGAATAATGACAAATGACGGAATGACGTCATTTCAATAGATAACAGCCCGATGTTCGAATGAGCATCGGGCTTTGTTTTTCTTGGAATACTCCACTTTCTGCATCTTTGTAACGATGCTATACGTCGACGCGCACTCGCTCCACCGTTCTGCAAGCCAGAACGTTACTTCCTTGGTGAACATTCGTATCACGGCCTCAATGGAGGTCTTTGAAACGGATGGTATCTGCACAGTTGGTCTTCATACTGACGACGTAACTGAAGACTGGCGTGATGCCCTCGACATCGTGGAAGATCTGATGTCAGAAAAGCTTGTGCTTGGCATCGGCGAGTGTGGTCTCGATCAGTCAAGCAACGCACCGTGGATCCATCAGGTTGACGCGTTCGAATACGCTGCAGATCTTGCCGAGCGATTCACAAAGCCCCTTGTTGTCCATTGTGTAAAAGCACACGATGAGCTCTTAAGCATTAACAAATTCATCGATCCCATACAGCAATGGGTATTGCATGGATTTGTAAAGGGGGCTGATCTTGCCCGACAGTATCTTGACTCTGGTATGATCCTTACATTCGGTGCAGCCGTTACAAAGGAGTCCGCCTCGTTGGTTGAAGCGGTTCGGATGTGTCCGTCTGATAGATTCTTACTCGAAACCGGTGCAGACAACGTTAGAATAGAAGACATCTATAATGCCGTTGCAAAGATCCGCGGTATATCAGTAGAAGAGCTTTGCACGGCCGTTCACGAGACGTTTGAAAAGGTCTTCATCAGCGAACCGCCTCAGTGAAACACGTCCATATTATGGGCTTTGGCCTTGCAGGTGCATTGCTTGCATGGGAGTTACAAAAGCTCAATGTATTGGTCACATCAGATGACCTTAACGAATCAGAAACCTCATCCCGCGTTGCCGCTGGCATGATCACGCCTATCACGGGTAGACGTCTTAAACCCACTTGGCGAGGTAGCGAGCTAACACAAATTGCACGGGCAACGTATTCGGAAGTCGAGACGAAGTTCGGAGTGAAGCTTTGGCATGAGTGGACACTTCGGAGGGTGTTTAGAGAGGAGATCATGAGGACGTGGTTTCACGAACGCCTTGCTCACGGAGAGTATGAGCCAATGCAGATAACGGACATCGCACCGGGAACGCATGATGGAGTCGGCTACCCATTTGGGGGTTTTGAACACGGAGGCGTTGCTACTGTGGACATTCCGTCCTTCGTTGACCTTATGAAACCGAAAGAGAATAGTGGCAGTGCAGACGCCGATGTTACGGTTACATGCACCGGCTATCGAGCACTGTCCTCGGCCCTTTGGTCGTGGCTGCCGATCGAACCATCGAAGGGCGAAATTCTCGACGTGACAATCCCAGGACTGTTCCTCGATCATGTCTTGACGAATGGTACGTGGATTCTTCCGGTAGGGGGCGACAAATACCGTATTGGAGCCACGCACGATTGGGATGATCAGGACCCACAGCCCACCGTGAGAGGCCGGGAGAAACTCCTTGAAGCCGCAACGCAACTTGTTCATCGCGAGATCATCGTAACCGGACATCGTGCTGCCCTGCGCCCCTCTACAAAATTCAAACGACCGCTCGTTGGACGCCATCCCATTGATACAGCGCAGGCAGTGTTTACCGGATTAGGAACGAAAGGTGCGCTGCAGGGACCGTGGGCTGCACGCCAACTAGCGCGACACCTCGCGTTTGGAGAGCCCCTTGATACAGAAATCGATATTCAACGTTGGTGGAAATCATGATCTTCGAAAATGCTGTAACGTTTGTTCATAGAATCTTGCGTGACGTGATTCCGCAGAGATCTGTTGTTATTGATGCTACGATGGGAAATGGATGGGACACTGCCTTGATGGCCGGACTGGTTGGAGAAGGGGGCATTGTCTACGGATTCGATATCCAACAGGTAGCGCTGGAGGTGACGAGTACGCGCATCTCAGAGACTTCTGCTGACGTTCGACTACTGCTCTGCAGTCATGAAGAGATGGCGCTCCACATTGAACCTGAACACCACGGCAAGGTATGCGCTGTTACGTTCAACCTGGGCTATCTGCCCGGGGGCGATAAAGATGTCACAACGCATGCCGAGACCACACGGAGGGCAATCGAAGCAGCCCGGACGCTTCTTGCTCCAGGTGGCGTTATCACAATCGTTTGCTACCGACATGCGGAAGGTCAGAAAGAATTGGAAACCATTCGTTCACTTCTGGCCACTTGGCCTCAGGATGCTACCGCGTGCACAGAAACGATGTTTTTGAACCAGGTCGGGAATCCTCCGGTGGTTTTCGTTGTTGTAGCACGTTCATAACATATCAGGTCATCCCATGTTCTCATCACTCCTCATAACACTATCCCTACTTTGCACGATGAACACTTCGCTGAACGACTTTGAACTGAGAGATATCGACGGGAAAATGGTCAATCTCTCAGATTACTCCGGCAAGGTTGTAGTCGTTGTTAATGTTGCGTCGTTCTGTGGATATACAAAGCAGTATGCTACCCTCGAAAAGCTTTATGAAGCGTATAAGGATAAGGGGCTTGTGGTCCTAGGGTTTCCCGCAAATGACTTTGGTGCGCAGGAACCCGGTACTGAAGAGGAAATCAAATCATTCTGCTCTACGAAATACAAGGTGTCCTTCCCACTGTTTTCCAAGATCGTTGTCAAGGGGCAGGACAAGGCGCCCCTATACACGTGGTTGACGAGCGGTGACGGCAACGCCTCACTGGTAGGCGAGGTTGGCTGGAACTTTGAGAAGTTCCTAATTGGTAAGGACGGCAAGATCAAGGGTCGCTATAAGAGCAACGTAGACCCAATGTCTGAGGCCTTCATCAAGGACGTAGAATCCGCACTTCGATAAGAGATTTCCACTGAGTCGCGTGGGAAGGCACTCGTACCCGTATGTTCGTAGCGAACATTCTAGGGGTCCGGCATGCGCACTATTGCTATCTGTCTCTTTTTCCTTCTGTCCGTCGCATCCAGCTCGTCACAGGAGAGGACGCTTGTAAAACGTACGTTTGATAACGCTGGGGATTGGTTCGCCGGTGAAACGAGCGACGGAAACTGCACAGTAGAGAATGAAGACGGGGTGATGAGATACAAGGAGACCGACGACAATGGGTTTCGGTATTTCTCAGAGGTGGCCACGCTCGACAACACGAAGAACTGGTCCATTCGTATTCGTCTGAGACAGACCGATGGCGAAGAGAAGCACGCCTACGGTATCGCATTCAACGCAGCCGATGTGCAGAACGTCTATATGTTCGTTATTCGCGACGATGATCGTGCTCGAATTGGTCGCATGAAGGAGAATGCCTACGAAGATGTTGATGAATGGACGAAGACGGACGCAGTAAAAAAACAAGGTGAATGGAATGTCCTTGAAGTGCGGAAAGAAAATGACGCGATCTCGGGCTACGTGAATGGCAAGGCAGTCGTCACGATGACGGCATCCTACTTCCGTGTGTTTGGTTCGAAGCAAGGTGTACTCTACTATGGCGCGCAAACAATTGAAATGGATGATCTCGAGATCCGCCAATGGGAGCCCAAACCCGTTCGCCCCGTACTTGGTGTAGATCCGAATGTGAAGCCCGTCAGTCTTGGTGCCGAAATCAATGGTGAGTCTGATGAATCGGTTGACTGCATATCATCTGATGGAAGTGTGTTGTATTTCAGCCGAAAAGATCACGATGGAAACGTGACGAAGGACAAGCGCGACGTGTGGGTGACAACGAAAATGAAAAATGGTTCGTGGTCAGCGCCAAAGAATCTTGGCGCCCCTATAAATACTGCCGGTAACAACTTTGCGATCGCCGTAACACAAGATCTAAATACTCTGTTCCTTCAAGGAACGTACGAGAGTGACGGATCAATGGGCAAGGGCGTCTCGTATTCCACGCGTACAAAAGATGGCTGGTCCGCTCCTGTCAACATGGCCATTGATGACTATGAAAATTTGAATTCCTATGTCAATTCGCATCTCTCGCCGGATGGATCGGTGCTTATCACGTCCATTCAAACACGCGACTCTCGCGGTAGTAATGATCTCTATGTCTGTTTTCGCAAGCAAAACAACACGTGGACTGCTCCCAAGAATCTAGGTTCCGTGATCAATACCCAAGGGTCGGAGATGGGGCCCTTCATCGCGGGTGATGGCAAGACCTTGTTCTTTAGCACCACTGGACATCCGGGGTATGGCGGCAGAGACATCTTCGTTTCTCGGAGACTTGATGATACCTGGCTCAACTGGTCTGAGCCGGAGAACCTTGGGAATGGTGTGAACTCCGATGAACATGAGACGTTCATACAGGTTCCTGCGAGAGGTGATTCCGCCTACTATAGCTCAACAAAGAATTCGTTGGGGCAGGATGATATCGTTGCAATCGCACTGCCATCTGGAGCACGCCCGGTAGCATTGTTGATGGCCCGTGGTAGAGTGCTCGATGCGGAAACGAAGCTCCCGGTAACGGCAAGAGTGGTGTACGAGGAATTGCCGAGCGGACGTATTGCAGGAACAGCCACGTCGAGCGCGGTAGATGGATCGTACCGAGTGGGACTGGTCAACGGAAACTTGTATGGTGTGCGCGCAGAGGCCGAAGGGTACTATGCACTGAGTGAACAGTTTGATGCACGGTCACTCGGTGCATATGTTGAAGCCGATCGTGACTTGTATTTGACCCCGATTAAGATGAACGTGGCCATTCGCCTCAACAACGTTTTCTTCGATGTTGGTAAGTATGATCTTCGAACGGAATCATATCCCGAGCTTGATCGCCTTGTGGAGTTCCTGCAAAAGAATCCATCAGTGCGTATTGCACTAGCGGGTCACACGGATAACGTCGGATCGGATGCTGACAATCTAGGGCTCTCTCAAAACCGAATAAATAGTGTCCAAACATATCTCGTAAGCAAGGGTACTGATGCCCAGCGCATGACGGCAAAGGGCTTCGGAGAATCCAAGCCAATGGCTCCCAATGAAACGGAAGAAGGACGCCAGCAAAATCGTAGAGTGGAATTCACGATCGTCTCCAGGTAATGCTTTCTCTCAATACACTCCTTCACCTTCCGTATCCTCTTGTCCTAGCATCGCAGTCGCCAAGGCGTTCTGCACTGTTGCATCATGTTGGATTTACATTCTCCACAGTCTCACCGAACGTGGACGAGGAGTCGGTTTCAACATCACTTCCACCAGATGAATACGTTCAGCATCTCGCACTCTTGAAGGCAATGCGAGGTGCAGAACTCACTGAGGCTCCGTCAATTGTCATCGGCTCCGATACAACAGTAGTGTTGGACGGGATGGTCTTGAATAAGCCCCTTGACGCTGAAGACGCAGTGCGCATGCTTCAAACACTGAGTGGCCGCACACATACAGTTCATACAGGGATTGCTCTGATCGTAAGCGGTCAGCCCAGGTATACGCGCATGACATCGCGGTCAACTGATGTAACCTTCCGCGAACTACGCTCGAGTGAGATCGAGGCATATGTTGAATCCGGTTCGCCGATGGACAAGGCGGGTGCGTACGGCATTCAGGATGACTTTGGAGCCGTATTTGTCTCTCGTGTAGAGGGGTGCTACTACACAATCGTAGGACTTCCTCTGGAATTGCTTTATACGAGCATGCGTGATCTTGTTCACGAGATGTCCAATGCGTAAAAGAGATGTTCAAACGTGGACGCTGTTAGCCCCTTGGATCATTACACTCATTGTGTTTTGGATCTATCCACTTGTCTATGCGTTGGTTCTGAGCTTTTCGAAGTACAAGACTCTAACAAATGAGATCTCGTTTGTTGGGGTTGAGAACTATCAACGTGCGTTCAATGATGTTGGCTTCTGGCAAGCACTAAAAAACACGACCGTGTTCACTGTCGGCACTGTCCCCGTTACAACGGCTTTCGCGATTCTTCTCGCGTGGGCTGTCCGGCGCCGCACGCCTGCATTGGCCTCCTTTTTCCGGGCATCCTACTTTTTGCCATCGGTAACGTCATTGGTAGTTATTGCCCTTGTGTTCACGAACCTTTATTCTCGCGATGGTTATATAAATGGACTTTGCGGGATGATGGGTATTCCATTCCCTGAAGGCGGATGGTTGCTCGATAAGAGCACGGCACTGGGTGCGATAATGGCAATGGACGTATGGATCTCCACCGGATACTATATGGTACTCTTCTTAGCAGGCATGGAGGCTATCCCCCGAGATCTCTACGAAGCTGCGGAGCTTGCCGGTGCTTCATCTTGGCAACAGTTCTGGCGAATCACCCTACCAATGTTGCGATCAACGCTGCTGTTTGTTGTGGTGATCAACAGCATTAAGTCGTTTCAGATCTTTGTTGAGATCTATGTGATGACCAAGGGTGGACCACTTGGGGCAACATCAACTCTTGTGTATGAGGTATATACGCAAGCCTTTGAACAATCTGATATGATGGGATACGCCAGCGCCGTTGCCTACATTGTCTTTGTAATACTCCTTTGTGTCTCCTTTTTGCAAATGCGGCTCTTGCGGGTGCGACCATGAATCTTGGACTGTTGCCTATTGCCCTCATCGGGTATTGCATTGGATGTTTCCCAACGGCATGGATAGTCCTGAAGCTCACCTCAGGTAAGGATATACGAGATGAGGGTACAGGAAATGTTGGAGCCAGGAATGCCTATGATGCATCAGGCAGTAAAATAGTTGGTATCTCTGTGATGGTCATTGACGCTCTGAAAGGCGTCGCAGCCATCTACGTGGCAAGGCTCTTGCATGGCGACTACTTTGCTGCAGTGGCCGTTGCCGGCACGGCGGTGGTGCTTGGACATAACTGGAACGTGTTACTCCGATTCAAAGGTGGCAGAGGCCTTGCAACAGCCACCGGTGTGTTCGCGGTTGTGGATCCACTCTTTCTCGTTGTCTGGTGGATTACCTACCTAACCGGATACTTCGCCATTCGTAGAGACGTGCATGTGGGATCGATGACGGCGATCATAGGTACGGCCGTATTGGCATGGAGCACTCCGGACAGAGTGATTCGCGACACGACGCTCGTTATGTGCTTAGATCCCTCTCAAATGAGAGTGTTCATTGCGGCCGTTTCACTGTTGCTCTTTATGAGACACCTGGCGCCGATCCAAGCACTATTGCGCACGAACGCATTTAGTGATGATGACGAATGAGATCATGAATAGAGCGTAATGCTTCGTTGCCTTGCTCTTCTGCAACCGTGGCAAAGATGGTATGCTCTGCCGAACCCGAAGAAATGCAGAACACATTGTAAGGGGCTAATGATTCAACGATGTTCGACATCACATGTTGATGCATTACCTTTGGTCCTGTCACAGCCAGCAACACTACACGATTCACGATCAGTCCCGTATCCACAAGAGCCACTTCTAATGCAAGTGCTGATTCGCTTGTAGACGTATGAACAACTATCATCGAAGACTCTATTGATTTGCTCTCAAGAATTATGGCTTTATTGATCACATGGGTTGACCGCAACTGATCTGCAATGAGTGAATTGCAGCGGACTAAGGAGCACGAACGCACGATCGATACGGCATGTATCTCCGCACCTGATGACGCGAGGCCCACGATGCGGGTTCCGTGATCTTCAGGATGGAATGTATTCAAAACAACAACAGGAATTTCGGCCTCAACGGCTGGTGCTATCGTGTCAGGGTGAAGGACCTTCGCGCCGAAGAGAGCCATTTCACGAACCTCGCTGAACGACAACTCGGTGATCGGCTGTGCGTCGCCTGCAATGCGTGGATCAGCTGAGTACACTCCGCTGACATCCGTCCAGATCTGAATCTCTCGAGAACAAAGCATCGAACCGAGGATAGCGCATGTATAATCCGATCCGCCCCTTCCCAGCGTGGTAGTAAGACCATCCTTTGTGGACCCGATAAATCCCTGTGTAACGATGACTTGACCTGTGGTGCAAAGGGGGGCAAGAAGTCCGCCGACAAGTGTGAGTGTGTCACTCATCTCGACACGAGCGGCACAGAACGCATCATCAGTTCGCATTACTCGGCGTACGTCGAAGTACGTTGAAGGCAACCCGGCGTCTACTAGCGCAGTGTGGAGTATTGTTGTACTGAGGCGTTCTCCAAAAGCGGTAACGTGATCAAGAGACTGATCTGTGCATTCTCCCAAAACGCTCAGAGCGTTGACGTAGGAGCGAAACTCAGAAAGGACTTCATCGAGTTTTGTGTGCAATACAGTAGGAGCCAATTCACTGAGGATCGCGCGGTGCCTGTCGGCGATCCGTTCGATGATAGACGTGCAATTTTCCGCGCGTGCTGCACTGCGTGCTAGAGTGATTAGATCATCTGTTGTTCCAGCCGTAGCGGATAATACAACAACAGTGCCCCCTTGCTCTTGAATGCTATTGGCAACGATGGACGCTACTCGGCGAAGCGCGGTAGCGTCTTTCACCGATGATCCGCCGAACTTCATTACCAGCATATTAGCCTACATCAAAGAAGGTAGAGAGATGATCTGCCTTCGGCACATGAACAAGGATGCGATCTTCTACAAGCGCAGCAACTGCCTTCTTGGCGCGTTCAAGATCTACTCCTCTGCGAAACGCAAAATGCCAAATGTCCGTTGGGCCAGCAGAGATCTCCACGGTAAGAGCTTGCTCAGGGGAAAGGTTGCCTCCTCGAACAAAGCGATCGCGAACGGCCGTCACAAAATCAGTGGACTCCTTCTCCAAGAGCATGTCCGGAGTGAAGAAGTAGTTGTCGACGTTTTGCAGATCACATATGTAGAAGGCAGCCTCGCTGTCCTCCCCGATCATGTCATCGAGAAATGCCAGAGACACCGAGTACGGGGGGTCTTCAACATTGTCCCAAAGATCCTTCCACACGTCCACTGCATTGAGTTTTAACCACTCTTGAAACGCAACTTCATGACTCGGTATTTGAAGGAGCAACCGCGAACCATAAAGTGCTCGTAATTGCTCTGCCTGTTCAGTGGTAATCTCTGTAAGCTCTGCATCTGTTAGTTCAAGAATTCGTTTCTCATCAATGCACCGCTCGGCTCGCAAAATCAATTCGTCTAACGTCATGCAGCACCATCTGCTTTCCGGCGGCGATACCAAAGTCCGAATCCGGAAAGTCCTATCAGAATCGCTGCTGCATTTGACGCCAAGCTTATTGCACGACCTTGTTCAAATGAGTTGCTGATATATCTGAACTCTACATTGTGCTTGCCGGATGGCACGTCTACGCCGCGCAGTACGAAGTCGGCTTTGAGCATTGGCACTTCATTGCCATCAACGTACGCATGCCACTCGTCATAGTACACTTCACTAACAACCAATAGCTGACGTGATGCCGAAGTAGTTGAAATGCCGAGGTGCTGGTTAGATTTTGCAATAATGCGAGCCGTTGCAAGTGGATCTGAACCAAGTGAGGTGCGCCCTGCAAACTCCGATTCCACGAAGGCAGTTGTGCGTACATCAAACTTGCCGTCACGGAGCATCTCTAAGAGTGTTCGTTTGTTCGATTCAACGCGCACCGTGTCCACAAACCATGCGCGAGGAAGTACGTCTCCATTGACATACACCATTGTGCCATTTTGCTGAGATCTAAATACTGGCTCGACTCCTTGATACAGGGGCTGACTCGAAACGATATACTTCACATTCAGGAGGTTCCACAGGTACGGATTAAGGACCATTGAATTGCCAGGAGTTGCCTCTCTACCAGGGCCGGGCGCAGCCACGTCGAGAAGATCCTGATAGACCCGCATCTTTGCAGAGGAATACCCGTGAACATTCTCTATGAAGTGGTATGCCCACCAATTTGGCGTTGGCGAGCTAGAGAGATCGCAGATGCGGAACACACCGGCATCTTGCTTGATGAAGTCTACAACATCTGTCTTTGCAAAGATGTTTTTTTCAGGTGATCCTTTCTTAGGCTCATACGGACGTTTGTCAACCCTCCAGAGGTCGCCGATCAACAAGAGTAAGAAAAGCGCTACAGCAACATTCGGTTTGATCGTTCCTCGCGCAACAAGGAGAATGAGCCCTCCAAATGCCAAGAGAACAAGCCCTGATGTAGTTGCATCACTCTTCATCTCATTGTACACGAGCTGAAGAAACTGTGGTGAAACACTTTCACCGGCTTTCTGGCCTTGCTTTGCCATCACCGCATCATTGACGAGCTGCTTGTAGTCACCTTCGTCGCTGGAAATGAGGAACATCACCGCAAAGACCGCTAAGGACGCAACGCCAACGATCAGCCCTTTGCGTTTTGCTTGTGCTGATGACGTTGAAGCCCACGAGAACACGGATGTGATACCATATCCCGCTAGCACTGGAGCTGCAAATTGTAGCAGACAGAGAGCCATCGAGGGGGCTCTAAATTTGTTGAATGCCGGCACCACGTCGTAAAAGAACTTGTATAGAAGCGGCATGTTCTTCCCAAACGACAACAGCAACGAGAATACACTGAGCGCGATCAAGAAGATCACGAACGGATCTTTTCGGTAATTCCAAGCGCCGATGATCGCTAGCAGGAGAACGCCGATCCCCATATAGTTCGCTGCGTCAGTGAAAGGCATCTGCCCCCAATAAAGATTCGTACGCTGTTCCTTTACCTGGCCGGGTGTCTTCACTGCCGTGTTGCCGAATCCATAGTAATTAGGAATTAGGAACGTCATCATTTCACCAGGCGAGAACGACCAGTTCGTCGCGTACTCATAGTCATTGCCTCCGGTCTGGTCGATTTTAGAGGTGCAGAGCCCCGTGTAGACTCAGGTGTATAGTCCCGCGTAGCCATGAACATGTCCGCATGTGTACCGAGCGCAATACCTCCGGCAAGGAGCAGTCCACCTGCGGCCTTCAGGACATTTTCCCATCCTGCTTTCGTAATGAGTCGAGTCACTAACTCAACTAACAGATACAGGGCAGTGCCGCATCCGATGTAAAACATCATTTGCGGGTGAGTGGCTGTTACAAGAACAATGAGGGGAAGAATGAGCAAGAACAGATTCGCAAGCGTGAACCGCTCTCTCAACCGCTCAAGGGCAAGTAGGATCCACGGCAAAGTTGCGAGCGACACAGGCTTTGTGCTATGGCCAATCATGATCCACACGATAACAAACGTGCTAAAGATGGCAGCAAGCGCTGAGAACGTACTGATCGTGCGGAGATGACCCCTTACGCGCATGAGTGTGTATACGCCCCATCCGTAAAGTGTATACCACGAGGCAATACGTGCTGTATCGTTTCCCAAAAGTTCACCAAGTGCTCGTGGCAGCGCAAAGATCATGGCGCCTAACACATCCCATGAGCGCTCTCCCGCGGCGAGAAACGACGCCAGGGACGGCATGCCAGAGAAAATGTAGGGCATCCAAAGAGGAAACTCTCCACTCTGTTTGGCTGCATTGAGGTAAGGAACGAATGAATAAAACGCTACGTTATCCCCGTCGCTGAGGAAGTTCTTCCCCCCGAACAGTGCGTCTGCAAAGAACACGATCACGGCAAGAAGGATCGCTCCATAGGCGGCCAGATCCTCGTATGTCTCACGTTTGATACCAAGTTTACTTTTTGTGGCTGCTGATGCCATGAAAGGGCTCCGGAGTAGAATGTAACGTTAGGGCAAAAGTACATATGTTAGCGTTTCAAGACCCTGACGTAGAACGACCTATTCATATCGCTACAGGCTAGGTATGATCGACCTCACACCGCGGACCTCACCGCTCACCTTTGAAGACGCTGCACACCTTCTGCGCAGAACAACACTCCACCCTACCTGGGCGAGTGTATCGGCATTGGCCGGGAAACTGCCATCGGATGCCGTAAACGGTCTGTTAAACAGCGCTGAGCCCCCTCCTGCTCCCCCTTCATCGGCAGGAACACCCCCAGAGTTTTCTGACTTTGCTGCAGCGGCGAAACTGTGGCCAGAGTTGCAGCAATGGTGGTTGGAGCACGCCATCACGGTTCCATCGTTGCGCGAGCGGCTTGTGCTACTATGGCAAAACACCTTCAGCACCGACTACATCACGGTGTATGCCGGTCAGTGGATGGTAAAGCAAAGCCAGTTGATTCGGGCCCAAGCCTATGATTTCAAGGCGCTGGCAACGGGCATGGTCTCCAATCCCGCCATTTTACGATACCTGAATGGGGATCAAAGCATCAAGGGTAACCCAAACGAGAACTTCGCCCGTGAGTGGTTTGAGCTATTCACGTTGGGAGTTGGGAATTACTCGGAAGCCGACATCAAGGAAGCTGCGAGGGCCTTTACCGGCTGGAGAATTACAGGCAACGAGGGTTCGTACAATCGGGGTTTCGCCGACCTTGGTGAAAAAACGATCTTTG
Organism: Candidatus Kapaibacterium sp.; assembly: GCA_026390655.1. Lineage (GTDB taxonomy): Bacteria > Bacteroidota > Ignavibacteria > Kapaibacteriales > Kapaibacteriaceae > UBA10438. The sequence goes on along the minus strand of JAPLFN010000127.1, from coordinate 30,395 downwards.
GTCAGAAGGGGCCTTGGGAATGGGGCGACGTGGTTCGCATCACATTCGAACAGGACGCCTGCGCACGATGGGTTGCCCGTAAGCTGTACACGTCTTTTGTAGAATTCTATCCAAGCGCCGAAACTATTCAAGTCCTCGCAGACGTAGTAAAGGCCAATGCTTTTGATGTGAAGAAGGTTTTGCGAGTGCTCTTGTCCTCAGAGCATTTTTATGACATCACGGTGCGCGGTGCCCTTATTAAAAGCCCGGCTGAACTCATTATCGGGCTTGCATCGGTTATTGGGGCGACCAATGTTGACCGTGTCTATGCAATTGCATCCATGACGAAACTCACTCAAGAACCGTATTACCCGCCCACAGTGGAAGGTTGGAAGGGTCACCATGCATGGATCACCAGCTCTACCTTCCCGCAGCGGCAACGATATGCAGAGAGCTTCATTGACGGCCGACAAACAGGCAGCTCATCAAAGCTCATGGACAAAGCGGGCAAGGCACTTACACCAGACGTCGTAGCCTTCGTCCGCCAATTGCCGGACAGTGGCGACGCGAAGAAGGTTGTGGCAAACGTGGCTAAGCTTCTTCTGCCAGCCCCTACAACACAAGAGCAACGAGACGTTCTTCTTGAGATCATGCTTGCAGGTGCACAGGTCTACGAATGGGATATCGATGCCCCTTCAGCCGTACAACGAATTAAGTTCCTCCTACAGGCAATCGTTCGGATGCCTGAATTCCAGTTGATGTAAGGAGCCACCATGAACCGCAGAAAATTCCTTCGCACAGCAGGCACAACAGGTCTCGCTGTTGCAACATTGCCAACGATGATCGATTCGTTCTCCGTGCGCGCATTAGCAGGAGGCGATCCGGGTTTGCAGAAACTTCTGGAATCTCAAGATCGGGTCTTGGTTCTCATTCAAATGCCTGGCGGAAATGATGGTCTTAATACGATCATCCCGTATACGAACCCGGCATACTATGCGAACCGACCTACGATTGGTATTCCGAAAAACAAGGCGTTGCGTTTGAACGATACCCTGGGATGGCATCCCGCTCTTGCCGGCATGCGTGATCTTTTTGAACAAGGATCGCTGGCCGTCGTGCAAGGTGTTACGTATCCCAATCCCGATAGGTCGCACTTCCGTGGATCTGATATTTGGCTAACGGCTACAGATGCAGATGTCTTCGGATCAACAGGCTGGGTTGGACGCTACCTGCAAACGCTTGCACCAAACTACCCGACAGAACTTCCGGGTCATCCGCTTGCAGTGCAGATCGGTACGTCTACTTCCCTAGGTCTCCTTGGAACCACGGGCCCGATGGGTATCAGCTTCCGCGATCCTGATGAATTTTATCGCCTTGTGAATTCTGGTGGTGGGATAGATGGTGTACCGAGCGGTACACAGTCGGATACACCCGCAGGGCGCGAAGCAACGTTCATGCGCAACATCGCGCGTAGTGCCGATGTCTATGCAAGCGTTGTTAAACAGGCAAATGATAGCGCCGGCGCCTCCACAGTAACCTATCCAACAAGCGATCTCGGTGCGAAGCTGCGAGTGGTGTCACAATTGGTTGCTGGTGGTCTGAAATCGAGGATATTCTTGGTGTCGTGGACGGGAAACAACTTTGACACGCACGCCAATCAAACGTCTTCATCTGATTCGACGTTAGGCGCTCATGCTGGTCTGCTCGGTGACCTAAGTACGGCGGTCTCCGCCTTTATGCAGGACATGAAGGCAAGGGGCTTTGCAGAAAAGATCTCTGGCATGACGTTCTCAGAATTCGGACGTCGCGTTGCCGAAAACGGTAGCGTGGGAACAGACCACGGCACCGCCGCACCGCTCTTTGTCTTTGGAGCAGGCGTCAATGGTGGTTTGTACGGGAAGGACCCCAACCTGACAGATCTCGATGACCGAGGTGATCTGCTCATGGAGAACGACTACCGTGATGTGTACTCAAGTGTCCTTCTTCAGTGGTTTGGTGCCTCAACAACCAAGGCACAGGGCGTTCTCTTCAAAGACTTCAGTTCAACGGCGCTGCCTCTGTTCAAGAAGGATCCAACATCCGTTGAGGATGAAAAGGATGCTTCAACTGCCTTTGTAAGTGTTGGCCCGAATCCTGCAACCGACCATGTTGTTGTGCGAGCTCGTGTAGATGTCAATGCTAACGCATCGATCATCGTGAGCGATCTGCGTGGTCGCGAGTTGCGTTCAATTACGCTCGATAGTTGGACTGGCGTTGGAACGGTGGATCTCAGCGGGCTTCCTTCGGGAACGTATGTTCTGTCGCTTAAGGCTGACAGAGCAGTCACACACACATTCGTGAATATCTCTCGGTAAAAGCATGATTCGTTTTCTCCTTCTTGCAGTCGTTGTTGCAGGTTCCGTTGTGATCGGAACTGCTCAGCCCCTTGTGAACCCGTACACGTTCTCTATCGATGAGAACGTACAACTCGACACTTCACTTGTGAGTATTCCATTCGAGAAAGCCGGCAGTAGGGGGCGGGTAAAGCTTACAACGGAAGGACATCTTGGGTTTGCTGATGGTACACGACTTCGTATCGTCGGGACGAACCTCCAATGGAGTGGTCAATGGCCGGATAGTGTAAACGCGATCGCCATGGCACGTAGATTCCGTTCACTTGGAATCAACTGCGTTCGTTTCGGCACTTTTGACGTTTCATGGTGGTCAGGCGGAAGCATCTTTGCCGATGGCCCCACAACGCTGGGTAACGGACTTGGCGAAGCGCAAATGAAGAAGTTCGATTGGTTCATGCACCAGCTACGCGAGAATGGCGTGTACTATGTCTTCACGTTTCACTCAGTGTGGCAACCGCGCGAGGGTGACGGCATACGAGACAAAGACTCCGTAGGATGGGGAGTGAGAGTTCCGCTCTTTTTTGACGTGGCAATTCAAAAAATCCATCGTTCAGTTATTCGTGCGCTCCTTGAGCATAAGAATCAGTTCACGAACCTTGCGTACAAGGATGATCCTGCTCTTGCCTACATCGTTGCGGCAGAGGATGCTTCGCTCGTCGTTTATTGGCTCTACACAGGAGACGTCGTCCGTCCAAATCCGGGCACGACCAACAACACGGGGAATGCGCATGTAGCCCTCGGCGATTCCGTGTGGCGCGCGTGGCTGAAGAGCAAGGGATATACGACAGACGCTGCGCTTAACGCAGCATGGACTGCAGTAGCCTCTTCCAGCGCAAACATGGTGCGCAACGGCGGGTTCGAAGACCCTTTTAGTTCGGCATGGCAATTAGGAGTGAGTACAGACCTAGGGGCTCAAGCGTTGCTGCAGTATAGTGATGCGGATAAAAAAGAAGGATCTTCCTCTGGACGGATTCGAATCAATGCGTTGGATCCACAAAAGATCTCATACGCTATCAATCTGTACCAGCGCCTCACTACGATGAAGAGATTGGCTCGCTATCAGCTAACATTCTGGGCTAAGACCACTCCTCAACGAGTGTCGAGAACTATCCTCGCCTATGCCTATAACGGTGGGTACCCGTACGACAACTACGGTCTAAACGAGACCGTCACGATAACTCCTACGTGGAAGCAATTCACTGTGACCTTTACGTCGAGGGCTAGTGACGAGTCGGCATGTAATCTGTCATTTTTCCTTGGTGCAGACAGTTCCGACGTCTATCTCGATGACGTGCAGCTACGAGAAGTGACCGTACCCGGGCTCCGTGCTGGTGAGAGTATTGAGAGAAGCACAGTCCCGAGAAGTCTCTTCGCTGACGATCAAATCTCTCCAAACGTTGTTTGTCAATATTCGCAAGCTCGTGCGAGACACGATGAAGTGCGAAGTGCTCATGTGTCCTTCCACGAGATTGACATCGTTCCTTGAGCTGAATGCAACACGTGAGTACGATGTGTTTTCTTCTACAGAATGGCGAAATGGGGCTAGCTCCATGCTTGCGGACCCTTATGGCGGGTCGGTATATACTGCTTCGCAAAGTAGAGTCAAGGGCAAGGCATTTGTGATGACGCATCAGGCCGTAGCCTACCCACGGTCATACCAGACCGACATGATGACAGTATTCCCAGCGTATTCAGGTCTACAAGATTGGGACGGGATGTTCTTCAGCATATTCACGGAAAACCCTCAAGCAGGCAAGGCGAAAACAGATTCTAATTCGTACTGGAACATCTATGATAAACCCAATGTCTTGAGTTTGTTCCCACTAACGGCCTCGATGATGCGTAGTGGTGACGTGCTACCATCAGTCAAGGAGATCATCATCGATAATGTTCAAGAGGCCATCGATCAACCAAGATTTCATGCAGTGAACGCATTCTCCCTAAGTGTGAGTCCTGACGGTAGAATGCCCCTTTTCCGTAGAGTATCGATGAATCCGCTCGTGGCATCTTCCGAATCTCTTTTCCCGCACAGAGATATATCCGCACTCAGCGATCAAGTAGACGTGGCGGCGTTGGATGGAGAAAACGAGCAGATATTCTGGGATGCTACGAAGGCGTCATTCCACGTCGTAACACCGCGATACGTCAGTGTTTCAGGGGGAACCGCAGGAAATATCGTTTCTCTGCCATCCATGATCATTGAGCAAACTACGTCAGCTACGCCCCCGACCGTGTCCATCATTTCTCTCACGAAGGATCCTATTCTAGAGTCAGAGAAAAGTCTTCTTGCGATCGGATCTCGTGCGCAAAACCAGGGAACGATCTACAACCCGGCAGACGGAACGTTTACAACCTGGGGTGCAGGTCCAATGCAAATGGAGGGCATTACGATGCGGATCACACTTACTGCGCCTCTGTTCGATTCTCTTAAGGTGCAACCACTCGGTAATGATGGGCGTGCCAAAGGCGCACCAATCGTAGTTGATCGCAAGACCGGCGGCAAGTTCACGGTCAATGTTAATACGCAACAATATGCTACGCCTTGGTATCGCCTTGAGTTTGTGCGCTCAACAACAAACGTTGATGATGGATCAACTTCATCTGTCGTTCGAATTGCTCCAAATCCGGTCGAGAATGCCAGACTCGTTATTGGATTCCCGGAGGGGGCTCGTCAACTCCGCATAGTGGACATTACAGGCGCAGAAGTTATGAGAAGTGCAGTCTCTGGAACTTCTGCCTCACTGGACGTGTCAGTGCTGCCAACTGGAGTGTATCTCGTGACAGTACTCAACGAGACCACGATTTACGGAACGGCAACGACGGTCATTCGTTAAAACATTTTTTGATGTAATCCGGAACACCGAATGCGCGCACTATCGCTTCTGATCATTGCATCTTCTTTCATTGCTTTTTCATGTACTAGCACGAATACGTCGTCCCCGGAAAGCAACGTAACTGTCGAATCGGAGATCAGTGGTCGATTGGTGAGTTCATTTAGTAAGTCATCAGATCAGACCCAATCTCCAACCAGCGTCAGCTCCTTAACGGTTGGTAGAGTGCGAGTCCTCGTTTCGAAACTTGTCTTACACTCCGACGGCAAAGAAGATTCGGTAGACAACAAGAACATCAAGCTCGATCCATTTGTGTACGTGGCGGATAGCACTGGCACAAAGGTGATTGCTTCGGTTAGTATGCCTAATGGAGCCTACGACAAAATGAAGTGGGAGATACATCGACTTTCTTCGAGTGAGATACCCCGCTATTCTGATGATGTAGTGTTTAGGGACTTCGTGACAAGTGGTCGCTATTCTGTTATCGTGGAGGGCACGCTTGTCCGCGATGGGGTAACAGAGCCTTTTGTGTACCGCAGCACCGTGACTTCAAACGTTACGATAAAGTTCGCGACTGCGGTTACAGTGGGCAATAACGAGGCACTCACACTTTCGCTTTTGTTTGACGCCGCAAGCGCATTTAAAGACGGCGCCCGAATTCTTGACCCGTCCGACATGACCAATGAATCAAAGATCAACGATGGTATCAAGGCCGCATTCAAGGCCAACAAGAAGAAGCGCTAGCACTCTAGCACACTAGCACATTAGCTAGTCCATGAACAGGTACTGTCGCCACGTCTCTTCTACCTTGCCGAGGTAGTGCTTCAAAAACAATACGTGGTGCGGCTTCTTAGGAACAGACATCAACCGCATGTGGGCTTCGTCCGGCGTGCGGTTTCCTTTTTTGTTGTTGCACTTTACACAGGCACAGGTGAGATTCTCCCAGATGTCGTTTCCACCACGTGAACGAGGAATGATGTGGTCAACAGTGAGTGGCGATTGATTTGAACCACAATACTGACAACGGTACCCATCGCGACGGAGAATGTTTTTCCTCGACAGTTCGATCTTGCGAAATGGTACGCGCAGGTAGGCAGAAAGACGAATGACAGATGGGAAGGGGTAACACTCGCGAACGGTATGCACCATCCCCGAGGGATTGTCTTCTACGATTTCGGCCTTCGTTAAGAAAAGCAGGAGTAGTGCCTTTTTCGTAGAACACACGCTGATCGGTTCGTACGATTGATTGAGAATCAGCACTTTAGAATTGAGCGACAGATGTACTGCGGTGTCTTGCGAACCGGTATGATCGTGGCGTAATTGTAAGAATGTTTTGCTGAAGGCAATTCTCCTACGGGAAAATAGGGTACAAAAGGTATTTTCGTGCGCGAATTTCCCGTCGACTTATACAGGACCCCCGTGGCACATGTGACAGCAGTTCTAGCCCTCGAAAATGGAACCACAATTGAGGGCGAAGCCATTGGAGCAATTGGTGCTGAATGCGCCGGCGAGCTGGTGTTCAATACCGCCATGACTGGCTACCAGGAAGTGCTCACAGACCCGTCCTACAAGGGTCAGGTGGTTACCTTCACCTATCCTCACATTGGGAACTATGGCGTGAATGAGGAGGACGTAGAGTCTTCCGGGATTATGGCGTCAGGCCTTGTCGTGCATGAGCTTTCCCCCGTGGTGTCGAACTTTAGGGCGAGCAGATCGCTTCAGAGCTACCTCGAAGAGCACAATGTTGCCGGGATTGAAGGGGTAGATACTCGCATGATCGTGCGAATCCTTCGCTCGGAAGGGGCTATGCGCTGTGTGATTGCGCATGGTGACAACCTTGATCATGCCGAGCTTGTAGAGCGGGCGCGGAACATCCCATCAATGGCCGGCCTAGATCTGACGCCTTTGGTGACGACAGGAGCCCCTTATCAATGGGAAAATGAGGACGCTAGTCAGTGGGATTATCGTCCCGAACAGCGAGGAGTGGAGACGCGGAAGCGCGTTGTGGCTGTGGACTTTGGGATCAAACGCAACATCCTCCGCCGACTAAGTCATCATGGATGCGACGTTACGGTTGTTCCTGCAACGGCAAGTGCATCGGAAATCCTTTCCTACAACCCTCAGGGTGTGTTTCTCAGCAACGGCCCCGGAGACCCAGCTGCGGTTACGATAGCCATACAGACGGTTAAAGACTTGCTTGGTAAGAAGCCGATCTTCGGTATATGCCTTGGCCATCAGATACTGTCGCTTGCGGTTGGAGCAACAACGTACAAACTGAAGTTTGGCCACCGAGGAGCAAACCATCCGGTGAAGAACATTCGAACCGGTTCCATCGAGATCACTTCTCAGAATCATGGTTTCGCAGTTGATCCTACAACGCTTCCTTCAAATGCAATCATGACACACGTGAACTTGAACGATGATACATGTGCTGGCATTGCGTTAACGGATATGCCCGCGTTTGCGGTTCAGTATCATCCGGAAGCTAGTCCTGGGCCGCATGACTCGGACTATCTGTTCGATGAATTCACGGCAATGATGTAGGAAGACTAGTTACGAGTTACTAGTTACTAGTTACGAGTTACTAGTTACTAGTTACTAGTTACTAGTTACCAGTTAGCGGAAGGCGCGATGCCGCAGCCACTGTGAGGTGGGTTTTTCGAAGAGTAGAAAGATCGCAATGGCTACACAATTCAGAGCGGTGTAGTTGGCTGCCGTCGCAGCTATGGGGTGCATCCCCCACGCTTCAAGAATGGATTGCAATCCGATGCTCACTTGCGCCATCCCTGGTATTGGCATAAAGTGGATGAGGTAGAACGCAAAAGATGCGTTACCGAGAAGAACCATCCACCGTCGAGAGAAGAGCCAGCGAACAGGGTTGTTTCCTTGGATCCCAATGATGAAGAGTGCACTCGCTAGTGCGATTGTGTGACCGGCAACGATGCCAAGCTTATGCTGTGCCATAAGCACCGGTCCGCCTAGAGTGTCGATGTATGAAACTGTCGCATACATCAGCAAGAGCCCCGTCACCAGAGAGATAGTGGCTGCACGCTCACGAATCTTTACGGTGTGGCGCATGGCAATCGCAGCAAACATGCCTGCGGTGAAGTCGCTTAATCGGCCAAGAAACGTAAAGGTATAAGCGCCATCATCCCACGTCCCAAAGAACTGCAAACGCGCTTCGAGATAGTGAAGTACCATGCCGCGTGAGAGCGCAAATGATAGGATCCATAAACTGAGCAACAGCGCTGTCAGCTGCATGTATTGAGTGCGCCGTTCTTTCTGCTGAATGTGCTTGGTCCATACACGCGAAAGTCCAGCGCAGAGGAAAATCCCAATGGGCGCAACAAGGTAGAACGCCTCTTCAACAGAAAGCGTCCACATTGGAGCATTAATGGTAGACCGAAATTGAGGGAACCACCCGTGCACAAGAGTGATATGAGCCAGGGCATCAACCCAGTACACAGTACCTAGGCTGATAAATGAAGCTATGAGGACCAGCGTCGTCACCGGGTAGATGCGAATGATTCGCTTGGTCATGTACGTTCGGAAGGAGAACGTACCCTGCTCGATCGCATCGATGTAGATACGTGTAAAGAGAAAGCCAGACAGGGCAAAGAAGATGTTTACGCCTATCCAGCCATACCGAACCAGGAGGGGTGTCCAATCGGCATGGGGCTCCAATACATGGCAGACAAAGACCAACCCCGCGGCGATCGTTCGAAGGCCGGTTAATTCTGGCGAAAACAGCGATTTAGCGGTGGAATTGGGCATGGGGCGGAGATACTACGTCGCAATGATACGGGAAAGCCCCCTAAGTCGTTGTCTGGCAAGCTTCTAGACGGGAATGGGGCGCACTTTGCATACAGGAATTTTTGGAAACACGGCCTCTGTCCCCTAACTTTGTCGGCTCTGGCAATTCTGGGCAGATACTCAAGTGGCCAACGAGGGCAGACTGTAAATCTGCTGGTGTACACCTTCGGAGGTTCGAATCCTCCTCTGCCCACATTAAAGAGAAAAGGAAATTTGAGACGACGTGATTGATCAAGATGGTGCATGCGGGAGTAACTCAGTTGGTAGAGTCACAGCCTTCCAAGCTGTTGGTCGCGAGTTCGAGTCTCGTCTCCCGCTCAAGATCGCTGATGTAGCTCAGTTGGTAGAGCACCACCTTGGTAAGGTGGAGGTCACCGGTTCAATCCCGGTCATCAGCTCGAAAGAGTTGATGTGAGTTTTGACGAGTGACGTTCTTGAAAATTCGTACGGGTGTAGCTCAGTTGGTAGAGCGGCGGTCTCCAAAACCGTAGGCCGCGGGTTCGAATCCTGCCGCCCGTGCACAATTCACGCATCGGAGATGCTATGATAGATGGTATACGGCAGTTTTTTTCGGAAGTAAGCAAGGAGATGAAAAAAGTCTCTTGGCCTACTCGTGACCAACTGCAGGAGAGCACAATAGTAGTGGTGGTGACGTGTTTGGTCATCGCTGTTATCGTGTTTGTGATAGACCAAGGGATGACGTTCGTGATTAAGTCGATATACTGAACTAGGATCCCTCAATGCTTGACGCAACGCCGACGCAGAACATCGAACCGAAGTGGTATGCACTTCGGACCTTCACTGGTCACGAGACCAAGGTGAAGACGTCTATCGAACTCGAGATGCAACGTCTTGGGTTGGAGAATCGTGTTCTGAGCATCGTGATCCCAACGGAGACGGTGTTTGAAGTCCGTAACGGTAAACGTCGCACGAAGGTGAAGAACTTCTTGCCTGGGTACATTCTTGTTGAGTTGTCACTTGACAAACGTCTGAAAGAAGTGATTCTATCGCTTCCTTCAATTGTCAGCTTTGTTGGCACGAAGTCGGAGCCACAAGCGTTGCAAAAGGATGAAGTAGATCGCATCCTCGGTCGGGTTGAAGAGCGCAAGGATATCACAACTGTTGAGACTGCATTCCGCGAAGGAGATCCTGTCCGCGTTATTGATGGCCCATTTGCGAATTTCAATGGAACGGTAAAAGAGATTAACATCGGGAAGCAGAAGCTCAAGGTTGAGGTTGGCATTCTTGGCCGCAAGACGCCGATCGAGCTTGACTTCAATCAAGTAGAACTAGAAAATCATTAACAATTAGAGTGGGAGGTAGGCGAGAGCCTGCCGCAGACCACGAAAGGAAATTTACATGGCAAAGAAAGTCATGGGCACGTTCAAGCTTCAGCTTAAAGCAGGTGAAGCAACAATGGCGCCTCCCGTGGGTCCGGCATTCGGACAGCGCGGTCTACCGGGTATGGAGTTCGTAAAGCAGTTCAATGCCAAGTCGGCCAAGCAGCCGGGCATGATCCTGCCGGTACTTGTGACGTTCTTCAGTGATAAGAGCTTAACGTTCGAGATCAAATCTCCACCTGCGTCTATCCTTCTGATCAAGGCCACTGGCGTAGCCAAGGGTTCTTCTCAATCCAACCGCGATAAGGTTGGAAAGGTCACACGTGCTCAGCTTGCTGAGATCGCGAAGATCAAGATGCAGGATCTTAACTGCAGCACAGAGGACAGCGCGATTAAGATGATCGCCGGCACTGCTCGCTCAATGGGGATCACGGTTGAAGGGTAAGCCCCTTCATCCTTCACTACAAACAACGAAACTCTAATTCATGTTGGAGGTTGTCTCAGGACAGCCGCTCGTACAACACCAAAGGATTCTCCGATGGCACTAGGTAAAAGATATAAGAAGGCATTTGCATCTGTCGATCGCAAGCTCGCCTATGAATTCAAAAAGGCAGTTGAGCTGGTGAAGCAAAACGCAACTGCCAAGTTTGACGAATCGTTCGAGATCGCAATGAATCTCGGTGTTGATCCGCGTAAGGCAGATCAGCTCGTTCGTGGTACGGTTGCTCTTCCTCACGGAACGGGAAAGAGCGTTCGCGTTCTTGTTGTTGCGAAGTCACCAAAGGACAAAGAGGCACTCGACGCGGGCGCTGACTTTGCGGGTTTCTCGGAGTACATCGAGAAGCTACAAGGGGGCTGGGCAGACATCGACATTATCATCGCCACTCCAGACGTCATGGGTGAGCTTGGTAAGCTGGGTAGAATCCTGGGACCACGCGGTCTGATGCCGAATCCTAAGAGTGGTACAGTGACATTTGACGTTGCCAAGGCAGTTGCTGAAGTGAAGGCTGGTAAGATCGAGTTTCGCGTTGATAAAGCCGGCAACGTCCATGCTGCAGTGGGCAAATGTTCGTTCACAACTGACAAGCTTTACGACAACGTTCAACTTTTTGTAGGCACTGTGCTCCGTGCGCGTCCGGCATCTGCAAAGGGTAAATATGTCAAGAGCATTTCGTTCAGTTCAACGATGGGTCCGAGTGTTCGTGTAGACGAAAACTCGATGGGCGCAGACCAATAATTAACAGACTATTACGCATTGTTAGCGGCTCAAGTTTCTAACATGTCCTCGGATATGTTGAGCCGATAACGAAACTATTATCAACAGGTTTATGATCACGAAAGAACAAAAAAAGGTCGTCGTCGCTGAACTCACGGAGAAACTCCGTGAAGCTTCGAGCCTCTACTTCGTGGACTTTACCGGTATGACCGTTGCGATGGACCGCGCGTTCCGCAACGAGCTACGGCAAAAAGGCGTTTCGATGAGAGTTGCTAAAAACACTCTGATCATTCGCGCGCTTGCTGATATCGGTGGTTACGAAATCGAGGATACGAAGCTAGCAGGACAAACGGCCGTGATCTTCGGAGATGCAGACCCAATCGCTCCGGCCAAGATCATCCGTCAATACTTCGAGAAGGGGCAGAAGCCCCGTCTCAAGGTTGCTGTGATCGAAGGTCAGACATTTGACGGTTCGCAGCTCAAGCAGGTGTCCGAACTCCCAACGCGCGAAGAACTCATCTCAAGCATGATCGGTAGCATCCACGCCCCTATCTCGGGTATCGTAGGAAGCATCAATGCCGTTATGCGTGATGTGGCATCACTCGTTGAAGAGGTAGCAAAGAAGAAGGCTGCATAAGCTTTCGGCGCGTTTCGGTGGAGACATCGAGACCATCTCAGAAATCACAACGAACAATAATCATCCCAAATGTGGAGACCAACATGTCAGCAATCGTAGATGAACTCGTAGAAAAGATCGGCAACCTTACACTAGTAGAAGCTTCGGACCTTAAGAAGGCTCTCGAAGACAAGTTTGGTGTAACAGCTTCTGCTCCGATGATGATGGCCGCAGCTCCTGGCGCAGCCGCAGCAGCAGTTGAAGAAAAGACCGAATTTGACGTTGAACTCACAGATGCAGGTGCACAAAAGCTCAACGTCATCAAGGCGGTTCGCGAAATCACAGGTCTTGGACTCAAGGAAGCAAAGGACCTTGTAGAAGGCGCACCGAAGATCGTAAAAGAAGGTGCTGCAAAGGCAGATGCAGATGCTCTCAAGAAGAAGCTCGAAGAAGCCGGCGCAAAGGTTACTCTCAAGTAATTATCAGAATCGTTTAAACAGCCCCGGGACGGTCTTTTGTACCGTCTCGGGCGTTGTTGTCTTTGGACTTTCACCGTTACAAGAGCCTATCGACCGTTGATCGACCTGGGTCGACTACAATCAAACCGGCAGTCAACGTTCGATAGGTTCTACTTTTCTTAGCATTCGGGAGCCAACTCCATGAATGGATCAACCCTGGACACGTCTTTGTACCAGCTTCCTCTTCCACGTCTTCGCGAACGTATCTCGTTCGGGAAGATCGAATCGGAATCAACGTACCCCGACCTCCTTGGCATTCAGATCGATTCTTTTCACGACTTCCACCAGGAAGACGTTCCTGCAGACGATCGCCGATATATCGGTCTGCAGCGCGCATTCGTGAGCAATTTTCCGATCGAGGATAACGCGGGCGTCTATGAGCTTAGCTTCCTCGAGTACTTGGTTGAAAAACCAAAGTACTCTGAAGAAGAGTGTCGTGAGCGCGAGCTCACGCACGCTAAAACGCTCAAGGCGAAGCTTCGACTCTCGTCGAAAGCTGACCCGAGCTCTGAGGACTACATCGAAGCGATCGACCAAGAAGTATATCTTGGTCAAATCCCCGCGATGACGCCTCGTGGCACGTTTATCATCAACGGGGCAGAACGCGTTGTGGTGGCTCAGCTCCACCGCTCGCCTGGCTGCTTTTTTGATGAAGCAGTTCACCCGAACGGCACCAAGATCTTCTCTGCCCGCATCATCCCGTTCAAGGGATCGTGGGTTGAATTCACAACGGACATCCATGATGTGATGTATGCGTACATCGACAGGAAGAAGAAGTTTCCTGTTACTACGCTTCTTCGCGCGCTTGGATATTCGAGTGACGAAGACCTTCTGAACCTGTTCGATCTTACGATCGAAATTCCGGTGAAGAAACTAACAGACGAATATCTCGGCCGACGTATCGCTGCAGACGCAGTTGATGTGTCCACTGGTGAGATCGTTGCGCAACGGGACCTTATCGTTGATGAGGCACTTATTGCGCTACTAGGCACTGCTGACGTAGAGTCGCTTCGTATCTATAAGTACGAAAACACAAACGATGAGCCGATCATCGCCAAGACACTAGCGAAGGACACTTCACGTACACGTGAGGACGCCCTTGAAACCATCTATCGTCAGCTTCGCTCAAGCGATCCTCCCGATCTGGATACCGCATGGGGTCTTCTTGAGAAGTTGTTCTTTAATCCGAAGCGCTATGATCTCGGAATAGTTGGTCGTTATCGTATCAACGAAAAGCTTGGTTTGACCGTGCCTCTTGATGTGACAACACTCACAGTGGACGACATTGTGTCAATCGTGAAGCACCTGATCGAAGTTCGTGATGCTAAGGTGCCGGTTGATGATATTGACCACCTTTCCAACCGTCGCGTTCGTACGGTTGGTGAGCAACTCGAAGCAACTTTCAACCTTGGTCTTACGCGCATGGCTCGTACGATCAAGGAACGATTGAGTGTCCGTGATAGCGAGAACATCACACCAAGTGAACTCGTCAACGCGCGTACAATCACAAGTGTGATCAATCAGTTCTTCGGAACGAATCAACTGTCGCAGTTTATGGATCAAACCAACCCACTTTCAGAGATCACGCACAAGCGTCGTACCTCTGCACTTGGACCTGGTGGTCTAACTCGTGAGCGCGCAGGCTTTGAGGTTCGCGACGTTCACTATACGCACTATGGCCGTCTCTGTCCGATCGAGACACCAGAAGGTCCGAACATCGGTCTAATTTCGTCGCTGGCTATTCACGCTCGCGTGAACAAGTTCGGCTTTATCGAAACGCCATACCGCAAGGTTGTCAACGGCGTGAATACGGAAGAGATCGAGTACCTCCCGGCAGACAAAGAAGAAGGGCTGATCATTATCCCTGCTTCCACTGAGACGGATAAGAATGGCAAGATCGTTGGTGAAACTGTGAAGGCCCGCGTTAGCGGCGACTACAGAGTTGTGCACCCAACGGAAGTAAACTACATGGAAGTGAGCACGGACCAGATCACGTCACCGGCCGCTGCACTTATTCCATTCCTTGAACATGATGATGCTAACCGCGCACTCATGGGCTCTAACATGCAACGCCAAGGCGTTCCACTGTTGCGTCCGGAAGCACCGGTTGTTGGTACCGGTATGGAAGCTCGCGTTGCGCGCGACTCCCGTGCCATGGTGCTCGCTGAGGATGACGGTGTAGTTGAGTACGTGTGCTCTGATTATGTACGTGTGAAGTATGATGACAAGCGAACGGGTGACGAGAAGCTCGTATCGTTTGAAAGCGATCGCACGGTGACATATAACCTGCACAAGTTCTACCGCACAAACCAAGACACGTGTATCAACCAGCATCCTATCGTGCAGGTCGGTCAACGGATGAAGAAGGGCGAGCCCCTTATCGACGGAGCATCTACGGACATGGGCGAACTAGCTCTTGGCCGCAATGTTATGGTTGCCTTCATGCCGTGGCGCGGTTACAACTTCGAAGATGCTATTGTTATCAGCGAGCGTATGGTTGCTGAGGACATTTTCACCTCGATCCACATTGAAGAATACACTCTTCAAGTTCGGGACACCAAGCGCGGCGAAGAAGAATTCACGCGCGAAATTCCAAACGTTAGTGAAGAAGCAACAAAGGATCTCGACGATCGCGGTATCGTCCGCGTTGGCGCTAAGATCCGTGAAGGGGATATTCTGATCGGTAAGATCACGCCTAAGGGCGAGACAGATCCTACCCCGGAAGAGAAACTTCTTCGCGCCATCTTCGGTGATAAGGCTGGCGATGTCAAGGACGTGTCGCTTAAGGCACCTCCCGGCCTCAAGGGCACAGTCATCAATACACGGCTCTTTGCTCGTCGCGTGTTAACAAGCGACAGCGAGTTCCGCCTAGAAGAGAAGAAGCGCCAGGATCTTATCACAAAGCGCGAGCAACAAGCACTCCGTGCACTCGATATCGATTGCGTTGAGCGTATCGCCCAGCTTCTTGATGGCGAGACAAGCCTTGGAATTCGCTCTTCCAACGACACAGTCATATTCCGTAGCGGCGCAAAGCTTGCTGCTAAGGAGATCTCTGCGAAGTTTGAAGGGGGCTCCTTCATTCCATCTGCAGTGAATGTTGAGCAAGACTGGATAGCTGAAAAGAAGACGATGAAGCTTGTTCGCAAGCTTATCGAGAACTACGAAGTTCGCCGCAATGATATCATGGTTGACGGTCGTATCGAGCGCAACAAGATCGCCGCAGGCGATGAGTTGCAGCCAGGCATCCTTCAGATGGCTAAGGTCTACGTTGCCAAGAAGCGCAAGCTTCAGGTTGGTGATAAGATGGCTGGTCGTCACGGTAACAAGGGTATTGTGTCCAAGATCGTTCCGATCGAAGACATGCCATTCTTGCCTGATGGCTCGCCCGTTGACCTTGTGCTAAACCCACTTGGTGTGCCTTCGCGTATGAACCTGGGTCAGCTTTACGAGACTGCTCTTGGATGGGCCGGAAAGAAGCTTGGCGTGCACTTTGCAACTCCGATCTTCGACGGCGCAACGTGGGATCAAGTCGGTGACTACCTTGAGCAAGCAAACCTGCCACGAACGGGCAAGACCGTGCTCTATGATGGTCGCTCGGGTGAAGCATTCCAGAATGAGGTAACAGTCGGCATCATCTATATGCTAAAACTGTCTCACCTTGTGGAAGACAAGATCCACGCTCGCTCAATTGGGCCATACTCGCTCATCACACAACAGCCACTTGGCGGTAAGGCACAATTTGGTGGCCAGCGTCTTGGGGAAATGGAAGTGTGGGCTCTTGAGGCTTATGGTGCAGCTCACACGCTCCAAGAAATGTTGACGCTGAAGTCTGATGATGTGCAAGGTCGTGCAAAGATGTACGAGTCGCTCGTTAAGGGCGAGAACTTGCCGGCACCGGGTATCCCAGAGTCATTCAACGTGCTCGTTCGCGAGCTGCAGGGTCTATGTCTGGACATCAAACTCGAGTAACATCGATAAAGCTTGATGCCCTCGTCCCACTGAACCGGAAATTAATGTCGGAGTCAAAATGCAGTTCCATAACATCCCTAAGCGTGGTTATCAGCAGATAACAATCCGCATCTCCTCGCCGGATGACATTCTCAATCGCTCTCATGGTGAGGTTACCAAACCTGAGACGATCAACTACCGATCCTTCCGTCCTGAGAAGGACGGTCTCTTTTGCGAAAAGATCTTCGGACCTATTCGTGATTGGGAATGTGCGTGTGGCAAGTACAAGCGCATTCGCTATAAGGGTATCGTATGTGACCGTTGCGGCGTAGAAGTAACACAGAAGAGTGTACGTCGCGAACGCATGGGTCACATCATGCTTGCTGTACCGGTAGTTCACATCTGGTTCCTCCGTTCACTTCCGAGCAAGATCTCGGGTGTGATCGGCATGCCAACAAAAGATGTTGAGCGTATCGTGTATTACGAGTCGTACGCAGTTATTCAGCCGGGTTCAACAGGACTGAATCCAAAGGACCTTCTAACAGAAGAGCAGTACCTAGACGTGTTGGCGAACCTCAAGCCCGAGGAACGGAACATGGACGATGATGATCCGCGGAAGTTTATCGCGCTCATCGGTGGCGAAGCTGTGAAGGAACTACTCAGCCGTGTTGATGCAGACGAAGAATACTACAAGCTTCGCATCGTAGCTCGCGAAGACATGTCTCAGGCAAAGAAGGCTGACGTCCTCAAGCGTTTGCGCATCCTCGATGCTTTCCGTTCGAGTGAAACAAAGGAGCCAAACCGTCCCGAGTGGATGGTTCTTGACATCATCCCTGTGATCCCGCCGGACCTTCGTCCGCTGGTGCCACTAGAAGGGGGTCGCTTTGCTACGTCTGACCTAAACGACCTCTATCGTCGTGTTATTATCCGTAATAACCGCCTAAAGCGACTCATCGATATCAAGGCGCCTGAGGTTATCCTCCGCAATGAGAAGCGAAT
>JAPLFN010000127.1:0-12649 GCA_026390655.1 Candidatus Kapaibacterium sp. | reverse complement strand
ATGTTGCAAGAGGCAGTGGATGCGTTGTTCGACAACTCGCGTCGTGCCGTCCGCAGTGAGTCTCAGCGTGCGCTCAAGTCGCTCGCTGACACCCTCAAGGGTAAAACAGGCCGATTCCGCCAGAACCTTCTTGGTAAGCGCGTCGACTACTCTGGTCGTTCCGTTATCGTTGTGGGTCCTGAGCTTAAGCTTTACGAATGTGGTCTGCCGAAGGACATGGCAGTTGAGCTGTTCAAGCCCCTTATCATTCGTAAGCTGATCGAGCGCGGACACTGCAAGACAGTGAAGAGCGCCAAGAAGCAAGTAGAGAAGAAGACGACTGAAGTGTGGGATATTCTCGACACCGTGATCGACGGACATCCGGTTCTTTTGAACCGTGCTCCTACGCTTCACCGCCTTGGTATCCAAGCGTTCCAGCCGAAGCTCATCGAAGGGAAGGCCATCCAGCTTCACCCTCTCGTTACAACGGCTTTCAATGCTGACTTCGACGGTGACCAGATGGCCGTTCACGTGCCTCTGAGCCACGAAGCACAACTCGAATCGTTGCTACTCATTCTTTCTGCGCACAACATCATGCACACGCAGAACGGCGAGCCAATCGCTGTTCCTTCGCAAGACATGGTTCTTGGGGTGTACTACCTCACCAAGGCGCGCAACGGCATGAAGGGTCACGGCAAGATCTTCTCCAACGTTGAGGAGGTTGTTGTTGCTCATAACTCTGGTCACGTGCAGATGCACGCGAAGATCAAGGTTCGTATTGACGGTGAGCTTGTAGATACAACCGCCGGCCGTGTGATCTTCAACTTGATCGTTCCTAAAGAGCTTGGCTATATGAATGAGATGCTTGGTAAGAAGAGACTTCGCCAAGTTATCTCCGACTGTTTCCGTAAGGCAGGCCTAGCAAAGACAGTTGAATTCCTTGATAAGCTCAAAGAAGCCGGGTTCCAAACTGCTACTCGTGGTGGTCTTTCTGTATCGATCGCTGACGTAGTGGTCCCTGCAGAGAAGGTTGTGATCATCAATAAGGCACAGAAGGAAGTCGACAAGATCGAAGACTATTACCACTCTGGTGTTATCACCGAGGGTGAGCGGTACAACAAGATCATCGACACATGGTCCACTGCTACCAACCGTGTAGCTGACAAGCTCTACAATGAGCTTGCTTCGGACCTTGACGGATTCAATACATTCTTCATGATGCTTGACTCACAAGCTCGGGGTTCGAAAGAACAGATCCGTCAGCTTGCAGGTATGCGTGGTCTGATGGCGAAGCCGCAAAAAACTGCTGCGTCATCTTCCGCTGAGTTGATCGAAACTCCGATCATCTCGAACTTCAAAGAAGGTCTAACGATCCTTGAGTATTTCATCTCTACTCACGGTGCTCGTAAGGGTCTTGCTGATACTGCTCTCAAGACGGCCGATGCCGGATACCTCACACGTCGTCTCCACGATGTAGCTCAGGATATGGTCATCTCTGACGATGACTGCGGTACGATCCGTGGTAATGAGATGCGTGCTCTGAAGGACGGCGAGGAAGTAAAAGAGCCGTTGAAGGAGCGCATACTTGGCCGCACATCTCTCGTAGATGTTGTAGACCCACTCACAGGCGAAATGTATTGCACCAAGGGCTCGGTCATTGATGAAGATGTTGCTGAGAAGATCGAGCATAGCCCGATCGAAGCAGTCCTTATCCCGTGGCGTGTGTGCGCGTTGTTATGGACGCAACATGGCAACGGGCCAAATGGTTGACACTGGCGAAGCGGTTGGAACGATCGCGTCACAGTCTATCGGTGAGCCTGGTACGCAGCTTACACTTCGTACATTCCACACGGGTGGTACGGCTTCGCTTTCTATGTCTCAAAGCATGGTAACTGCGAAGTTCGACGGCGCTGTGCAGTTCGACGGTATCCGCCTTGTGACATTCCCTGGTGATGCGGAGGACACACACGTTGTGGTCTCTCGCGCCGGTGTGATCAACATCGTGGAGCCTGGTTCCAATCGCATTGTAACGCAGTACGATGTGGTATACGGTGCAGAACTAAAAGTCACCGACGGTCAACTCGTTTCGAAAGGTGATATCCTTTACGATTGGGATCCGTACAACTCCGTTATCATTACGGAGAAGGCTGGACGTGTTCGCTATCGCGACCTTGTTCCAAACCTTACGTTTAAGGAAGCAATTGACGAACAAACAGGTCACACAACGAAGATCGTTATTGACTCGCGTGACCGTACAAAGAGCCCTGCAATTGAAATTGTTGACGACGAAGGTAATTCGATCCAGTCGTACATCATTCCATCTCGTGCACAGATCGTTGTAGACGATGCTGAAGTTGTAACGATCGGTACGAAGCTCGTAAAGATGCCACGTGATCTTGGTCGTCTTCGAGACATTACGGGTGGTCTTCCACGTGTTACTGAGCTTTTCGAAGCTCGTTCACCACAGGCACCGGCAGCAGTGACGGAGATCGACGGTATCATTGCTATCGATAAGCCAAAGCGTGGTTCGCGTGTGATCTCAACAACATCGCTTGATGGTGAACTTCGTCGCGAGTACTCGGTGCCTATCGGCCGCCACGTTCTCGTTCAAGAAGGAGACCTCGTGCGTGCTGGTGATCGTCTGACAGAAGGCGCTATCAATCCTCACGATATTCTTCACATCAAGGGTATCAATGAGGTGCAGTCCTATCTCGTGAACGAGATCCAAGAAGTGTACCGCATGCAGGGTGTGAAGATCAACGACAAACACATTGAGGTTATCGTTCGTCAGATGCTTCAAAAGGTTCGTGTTACCGATTCAGGTGATGCGCAATTCCTTGAAGGTGATCAGATCGACCGTATCCGCTTCAACGATGAAAATGAGCGCCTGCGCAATTGCGTGGTTGTAACGGACAAGGGCGACTCCAAGCTCAAGATCGGCGCGATCATCGACAAGAAGGTGCTCAAGGAGATCAACGCAGAGCTGAAGAAGAAGGAAAAGGAGCAAACAAAGAGCCGCACGGCCGAGCCGTCGATCGGCGAGCCCCTTCTCCTAGGAATCACGCAAGCGTCTCTCACAACGGAGTCGTGGCTGTCTGCAGCCTCGTTCCAAGAGACAACGCGTGTGCTCGCTGACGCGTCTGCAGCAGCAAAGGTTGACCGTCTCCTTGGTCTTAAAGAGAACATCATCCTTGGTCAGCTTATCCCAGCCGGTACCGGTCTTCGCGCCTACCAGGACATTGTTGTCTCGTCCGACGTTGGCAACATCTTTGGACCGGAAGCGATCATCCCGAAGGTTGAAGAAGAGGAAGCACCTAGACGTCCGGCTCGTAAAACAGCTCGCGCTACAGCGTAACCTTCTCCGCATTTGATTGTTATCAAGGGGCTATCCGGCAACGGATGGCCCCTTTCTTTTGGTCCGTATCTTTAGCGCACATGCCCTGCCGAATTTCAAATCTTCTGGCTTTTGCACTCACACTCATTGTAGTATGCGCGCTCTCCATTCGTGCACGTGCTCAAGCCCCCTCCCGACTGCCGATCGTCACGGGAGTCTCGGGATACCAATCATACTTCCATGCAGATTCAACGATTTGGATGGCCGATGGAAGTATCGTCTATAGAAACCGTCCACGTGACGGATCAGCGTGGTCGCATCTGCCGCAGCTGTACAGATATACGTCCGCCTTCATTACGAAAGCCACCCCCACGACCGTAAGTGTTGTTGCCAGGAGACTGACTCCATCCGATACGTCATGGTGGTCTTTCACGGCTGATCCAACGGGTGAGTTCTGGAAGGATAGTCTAGCTCTTGACGCGGTCGGCTCGATCATTGGATCAACTCCTCTATACTTGCTCTTCAGCGACACCGGACGCGATACAACCATGTCGATCGCCGTCTGGCGGTACGATGGAACGTTCGCAACAACGATGGCAATGCCCACGGCATATAACACGCCGTATACGACCGCAAAACTCTGTGGTGACTCCATCATCGTCAGCGACCTTGCTCGAGGTGTGCCGGTCTTTGATGTGATTCGAAACGTGAACAAGGACCCTGCTACGTGGACCTCGAAAAATCTTGATGACATGGTCTTCGGTTTTGTAGGTGAAGGTAATTCGTTTGTATTTCAAAAAAGCGGTGGCGTCTTTATTGACCATGCCGGAACTGTTCGACCGCTCGGTGTTTTCCAGGATCGGCTTCAAACTCTTTATGTAGACGGACTACGAGCTGCCCGCATTGGGAACGGGGCTTTGGAGATCACATCAGATATCACCGGTGACTCAACGAATCGCGTTAGCGTTGGGGTAACTTTGATAACGAGCCTTGATAAGGTTTTTACGTTGAGACGATCGTACGCAGGTGTTGTCCGCGGCCAAATCGGCATCCTAGAACTTGCAACGAGTGTGCTGGAGGTCGGAGTCAGACGCGATCGGCTTGTACCATTCATTGAGGGCACTGTTACGAAGGGAACGCAGGCTATTGTGTCAGGAGATCGGGTAGCGATTGCCAGCGGACTAACGGCTCCCAGCAAGGGGCTCATCACTCCTTTCATCGCCGAACTTATGCCCGATCCTTCGGGAACATCACTCGTTGTCTCCAAACAGATGTTGTCTTCGTTTGGGAACACGATACTTAAACGCGTCAATGGCGAAGTGTGGGCCGGTATATCCGATGGTACCTTCACCTTCCCAGATAAGGGATTGGTTAGCAATCGCACTGGGTATGATGCCGCAGGAGATAACGAACGTGCATTCTTGTTAACAACGCGTGGCATCGAAATTCGCGAGGGGAATGACCCTGCGTTTCGTGTGTTTGTGGATGAGCAAGCGCCGGCTGGATTTGCACTTGCTGGTGATACTCTTGTTGTGATTCGCATCGAAGACATCACAACCGATGTGCCTGAGGCAAGGTGGGTTGTTGATGCATATGACAGGGTAGGGAACGTCATGTTTTACGGCGCACTCTTAGTTGATTCCGCTGTTGCAAAGGGGCTCCGCTTTCGTTCTATTTCAATGACACCTAATGGCTTGTTAATTAACGGCGAAAGAACTCTCTACCACAGTGTAAACGGCGGAGCATCCTGGAGTTCTGTGTCGCCCGGCGTGTTTCTCGCTACGTCACTATCGGTTGCAAATGATCGCGTCTGTGCCTGGGGTAGACATTCAGATGGCACAGAAGGGCCTTGCCTAATGATCACCCCTGAGCGATGGGTGATGCAGCCAACTGTACTTCGGTCGTCGATCCCAATACTTGCCTGCTCGTCTATGCCGGGATGGTTCGTCTTTAGCACTGGCGATGGCGTTTGGACTGTACGTCAGACCATTTCCTCGATAAAGGAGGAATTGCATCCTCAAGATGCTGAGGGCGCTCCAGATGAGACATTTATCGTAGATCTTTTAGGAAGAGTGCATTCGCCGGAAGAAAATCTGTTGTCAGGGTGGTATGTTGTAGCACAGCGGATCGGTCAAAGAGTCCGGTCGCAGATCAGAACAATCAGTAGGTGAGTTCATGAAGTCGTTGCTTCTCATTCTCAGTCTCGTGGGCGTTGTCTCCATTCCAAAGGCAGACACATTGTATGCTGCTTCCACTGCAGGTCCGGGTGGAACCGGTCAAGCATGGAACTCAGCCTTCCGCAGTATCAATTTCGCTTTTGCCGAATGGAAGACGGGTGATGAGATTTGGATAGCGCGAGGCACATACTCGATGCCGGATTCCGGCTACCGTGTTAAAAACGGGATGGTGCTCTATGGTGGGTTTGCGGGCACAGAAACAATGCGTGAGCAACGCGATTGGTATCGCCAGCCAACGATTTTACGAACGTCGGGGCCATCTACAAGATCGTTGACGTGTACAGATTGCGACTCTTCAACACGGATCAATGGATTGACATTTGAGCTCGGTGGTATGATTGTGCACGGGGGAGCGCCTCGTATTCTCAATTGCCATTTCCGTTCTTGTGATGGAGGCGATAAGGATGGTGCTGCGCTATCTGTGAGCGGCGCTTCTCGCATACGAATCGAGTACTGCGTTTTCGAAAACAACACAACCAAGGGCGATGGCGGAGGTGTCTCGCTTACGTCGTGCACAACAGACGTGAAGTCCTTTGGCCCATTTATAGCGCAATGTTTTTTTGTTGGAAATTCTGCGCGGCGAGGAGGGGGAGTGTTTGTTAGTCAGTGCGCCGGTATACCACAGATCGTATCGAGTGTGTTTACCGGAAATACGGCTCAGGATATTGCAGGGGCTGTATTCTCGCGTCTAACCTACTTATACATTACCAACACCACCTTTGCTAAGAGCGCCGTTTCAACCCCAACCCCAGGCGTAGCACTTACGATTGGCCTTAACGGTGGAGCGATGTTGAATAGTATTATTTGGAATGGCGATGACAGTGATAGGCCACATTTGCAATTGATCAAAACACCGGAAGATTCAACAACGTTTACATCGACCTCCAATCTCATCGAACGCGATTTTGTGAATGCCTTCTATCAAAATGATCCGTTGTTTGAGAATATGAGCGATGCCGACGGTGCAGATAATTTCTTGGGAACAGATGACGACGGTCTGGCGCTTTCATCTATATCCGCCGTGCACGATGCAGGTTACATTGACAAGTTTGTCAACGGCAGACCAAATGATGTAATCGGGAACCCTCGTCTAGTAGGGCGTAAGATCGATCTCGGCGCCTATGAGCCGCAACGAACAGGCCGCGTAGGATATCGCGATGTAATGACTGAGATGCGGACAGGCAAACTCGTTCTCTTCTTCCGACACGGAAAGACTGATTGGGATTCAAAAGAACCGGGTCCGGAGCCAGCATGCTTCCCAGGACGCAATCTTATCGTTGAAGGTAGGGAGCAAACAACGGGGGTAGGTGCACAGCAGCGCATGCTTGGTGTACCGATCGGTGATGCGTTCTCTAGTCCAGTCTGTCGCTGCTGGGAATCACTCCTGCACATGGTTGGCAGATATGAAAAGAAGGACTATTGGGCAAGTGGTGGATCTGCCACAATTGCTGCGTCGAGACTCAAAGATCTTGAAACCATTCCAACAAATGGGAACCGTGCTATTTCTACACACGATGCTGTTGCAAATCTCGTTTTCAATCCAGATGGTGGCGGCCAAATTATGACTACTGCGGAACTTCAAGAAGGTGATGCGCTTATCGTGCGTCCTCTTGGTGACACGATGGAGGTGATAGCGCAGTGGTGTTCAGACACATGGGAACGTTACCATGTGCGATTCCCAGAAGGTGCTACGTCCGTCGATGATGAGGTTGTGCCAGTTCATGCATGCATCAAGGTGTCGCCAACTCCTGCTTCTGAACATGTTCGCATCAGTGCTGAGAATGCATGCACTGTGCGAGTTGTTGACATGATCGGTCGCGAGCAGATCTCGATTGCTTTGCCCGGCAACGGACAACCAGTAGAACTCAATGTCTCGTCGTGGGCTCCGGGGTTATACTCGATAGTAGGCGTCAACGCGAACGGACGCATCGTTGTAAGGCGTTAGGCTAGCCCCTTGCCATAGGCCTTGGCCTTGGCTTCGTCAAACACGCCTTCCCAACGTGCCACAACAACACTTGCTAGGCAATTACCTAGCAGGTTGACGCTTGTGCGCGCCATATCCATGAATTCGTCAACGCCAAAGATCATTGCAACTGCAATCGGTCCATAGTGTTGCAATTGCGGAGGAAGGAACGAAGACAATGTTGCAAGCAAGATCACGAGTGATGCACGCGGAACAGCTGCAACGCCTTTTGACGTGATCATTAGTGCAAACATCATCGTGATCTGCTGTCCAAGATCAAATGAAAAGCCGGCTGAGGTTGTAGCTATAGCCTGCATCACAAAAGCGCTGGCCATTGAGAGGTAGAGTGTAGTGCCATCGAGGTTGAATGTGTACCCGGCGGGCATTACGAATCCGACAACATGCTTCGGCACACCGAATAACTCCATACGCTCCATGGCCATTGGAAGTGCACTCTCGCTTGAGGTGGTTACGAACGCTAACGTAAAGGGCTCGCGTACGGCCTTGAGAAAGGGGCGAAGTGGTACGCGAGCAATCACCACCACTGCACCAAATATCAGCACAACAAAGAGTATGAGTGCAATGTATAAGGAGCCGATCAACATGCCGAGAGATGTCAGGATACCAAGCCCCTGATGTCCGATCGTGGCCGCCATGGCTGCACCGATACCTATTGGCGCATAGAGCATGATGATGTTCGTGAATTTGAACATCGTCTGTGCTAGTGAATCGCACCACTCAATTATGGGGCGTGCCTTCTCGCCAATGGCCGACAGAGCAAGTGCAAAGATCACGGAGAATGTAACGATCTGCAGCACATCGCCCCTTGCCATTGCATCAATAATGCTGGTTGGAAAGATGTGAACGATTGTTTCGATGATCGTCTTAGGGTGGTTCTGTGCTATTGCACCGAGCGTGCCCGGATCGCCAACCAGCATGATGCCCGATCCGGGTTGAACGATGTTCACAACAAAGAGCCCAATGAACAATGCAAGTGTAGTGACGATCTCAAAGTAGACGATCGATTTCAACCCCATGCGTCCAAGCTTGCCCGCGTGCCCGCCTCCTGCGATGCCAACAACGACGGTAGCAAAGACAAGGGGCGCAATGATGGCCTTGATGAGGTGTAGAAAGATGTCCCTGAGCCACCCGATTTGGGTGCCGAACTCCGGAGCAAAGTGTCCAATAGCGATGCCAATGACAACGCCGAGGAGAATCTGTTTTGTGAGGGACAATTTCATGGAACTACCAAACCAATAGCGAGCCGGTGAGCATGCCAACGCGCACAACATACAAACCGCGCGGTGTATTCGTAAGGTCGACGTAACACAACGTGTCGCTTACATAGGTGTGCGTGATGCCTACACGCTGTCCCACTAGGGTTAAAAGCTCGAGGTTCGATGCGCCGTCTGTAGGAGAGGGAAATGAGATTGCAGCCAATCGAGTCTCCGAGTCGTAGGTGATGAAAAGGGTGTTGTTCCATACCTCTGCATCCTCAATGCTTGTCGATGTTCCCGTAATGTCCCGCAGTGACTGCATTTTGAAGTTCCTATCTGGGATCGATGGATCGTCGGTGATGCCCCAACAGCCATATCGATTGTATCCAGATGAAAGAGCAAAGTACATTGCCAGACCGCCATCAAGATCTCGCCAACCCTTGAGATAGTTGTGCTTGATGACATCAGACATTGCAGGCGTGCGATTGGCCATGATCTGAGACGCAAGATTCGTAGTGCCGCCACCCTCAGGGATACTTGGTCCACCTTCATACGATGTGCAGCCCCCTCGCAACTGCCATTGAGCCGCTTTATTGATGTGGTTGAGCCTATAGGTGCCAATCGACGCATTCGTGATCTGTGCATCAATGTCGTTGAGCATGCCGGCATTGATCGAAGTGGGATTTGCATCACCGGCATTTGTCGACCCAAAATAGAGTGCAGAGCTGGTTGCGTAGATGAAATTCTTGGGCTCACCGAATACTCGTTGGATATAGCGCAGGTGATTGTCGCTCCGTCCATGATACGCGTGCTGTCCCGCCATGATCACGCGTACGCGCTCATTGATCGCAGCACTTCCAAGTGCCGCTGCGAGCCAGCGAGAGAGTTCAACAGTACGATGGGCGTGGTTGTCATCAAAGGTGATTCCACGAGAAGCGGCTTGTGCAGCATTATACAGGCCATGCGTTGCCTGTGTAGGACTCCACACTTCATTGCTACTTTCAATGTAGATGTTGATCGATGGATCGAGATCGCGATTGAGCATAGCGGCGAGAGACGCTACATAGACAGAATCACAGGACATATGAATGTTGAGCCAGACATCCTTTTTAAGAATGTTTGCCAGCTCAATGATGTATTCCCAGCACCACCCATCTCGTTTGCCATTCATGCCGGCCATTGATACCTGGGCAGCGTCCGAAGGTGACTTCCGTTGTGTCCACGTAGTGCGAGTGGGATACGTGGGCTCACCATCCCAGATATTCTGCACGTTGTAGAAGCGGTAACATGCAAAGTTGGCGGCCGTGCAAAGCCGTATGTATTCGTTTGTAAACGTCTGTGTCGTAGAAAGCGGGTAGCCCGGACGGTTGATTCTAAGACCGGTAAGCCCTGTGTTCGGAGTGGCAGGGGGCGTGCGTTTCGTATTTGTAAACGCGAGAAAGACGAGCCCATGATTTGGACCATCTGCGCCACCCACTACAAGAACGAACGTAGTAATGTTCGTAGATGGATCATATGCTTGGTTCTCGATACTTACGCTTGTGCCAGATGCCCGAACTGTTGCCTGACCGGTAAACCTTCCTTCGTAACGACCACTGTAATCAATGCGGTATTTCTCCGGATCGTCAATCACACCATTCCATTCTGTTGCTGGCCTTCCATCGATGAGCACAAGGTCAAAGTCGCTGGTAGGCCAGCCAAGGCTATCAAACCCCACTGCCTTGGAATATCTCGCCGTATGATTCACCATGTTTACAAATGCGTTTGCGTTGTCAAGATTGACACCCAACGCAAATCTCGACTGTGCCTGTGCAAGCGCACACGAGGCTAGAGCGGCAGCTACAAGGATGAGGTTTTTCATGGCGTAATATAAGGCGACGTCGGGTCGCGTCGGGTCGGGTCGCGTCGGGTCGGGTCGCGTCGGGTCGCGTCGCCGACGCGACCGTACCCCGTATCTTTCCGTCCATGGAATTCCTTGCGTTTCTGCAGCTCCGCCTTTTCGTAGCCATGGGATGGCACATGCAGGCACTCGTTGTAAGTTGGTACGTGTATGCGCTCACGCACGATCCACTGATGCTGGCCTTGATAGGGCTTGCAGAAGCCGTCCCCGCCATCGGTCTAGCTTTGCCGATGGGATATGTTGTTGACAAGATGGACAAGCGCACTGGCATTCGTATTGCCGTTGTGATGATCATTTCTTCCGGTGTCGCCTCTGCCTTCCTCGTACAACCATGGGTGGCCGTGAAGTTCGGATCAGGTGTAGTTGTTGCTGGTCTGCTCGCCATGATCTTCATAAACGGAAGTGCGCGGGCCATGTATTCGCCATCAATGTTTACAGCACTGGGGCATATCGTACCACGAGATGAGATCGCCCGCGCATCGGCACTGAGTAGTTCTGTGTGGCAGGGGGCGATGATCGCCGGGCCATTGTTGGGTGGATTGATCTACGGCATCTATGGAGTCGGAGTAGCTGCAATAGTATTTGTTTGCCTGATGATTCTTGGCGGCATTGGTTCACTACGGTTGACCCCCAAGCCCCCTGTCGAACAGACAGAACGACGTTCCATGAAGCAGGACCTCACACTTGGCATTCGATTCATCTTCTCCCGTCCGGTGATCCTGTATTGGAAGCGTCTCGATGATGGCGTTCTTATCGTGGAAGCCCCTTACAAAGAATGCAGGACGTTACATGTTGTGGT
This sequence comes from Candidatus Kapaibacterium sp., assembly GCA_026390655.1. Taxonomy (GTDB): domain Bacteria; phylum Bacteroidota; class Ignavibacteria; order Kapaibacteriales; family Kapaibacteriaceae; genus UBA10438. The sequence goes on along the minus strand of JAPLFN010000127.1, from coordinate 1,220 downwards.
CAGTGGCCGGCTTTGGCGTCTGTATGCTCGCGTTCTCGGCTAGCACAGTGTTTGCTGTAAGCGTAGTAATCCTCATACTTGCCGGATCCTTCGATGCAGTTAGTGTAGTTGTACGTCACACCATTCTCCAACTCGAAACCCCCGATGACATGAAGGGGCGAGTTGCCGCCGCGAACACGATGTTTATCTCCAGCTCCAATGAGCTAGGTGCGGTAGAGAGCGGTATTGCCGCCAAGCTCTTTGGTACCGTTCCAAGTGTGGTAATCGGTGGTGTGATGACGTTGCTCGTTGTGGGCCTAGTGGCATGGAAGAACCCTCTGTTGAGACGTATGGATATGAGATGACGTCATCGCACCACTATAAACCTCACATGTATCGATGGCGATATCGCAACGTGGTACAATCCCGAAGGTAACAGCCGAACATTGATTGTTGTGTGGGTTGCTGAGAGTTGATCACAGCGAACTGCGCTACATGTCCCGAGCATGTCCTTTACATAGACTTCGTTGGGCAGCACAGCGTAGGGATGAAGGATGTGAACTACATCGCTACTTGGATTGGGGTATACGTCAATTTCCGCGCTCGTCTGCGGCTCGCTTTGGACCGATGTAGTTGCTCCCACGCGTATGAACTTCCATGCTGTGTCATGCTTACCTGTTGAGTCTGCAACATCTAGGCCGAGTACAGTCAGTCCTTTGCCACTCGTCGAAATTGACGTAACAGGATTTGTGGGTTCTGTAATTGTAGCTGTAACGAGAGGCGGACTGGCTTGTACCCACCACTTGTATGTTAAGGGGCTTCCCTCCGGGTCGCGAGATCGAAGCGCACTGATTGCGCAGGGTTGCACATTCGCAATCGACGTGTCGGCACCTGCATCAGCAACGGGTGGTAGATCACTGCTTGCGCATTCTACACGAATGGAATCTGACAATCCACATCGACGTGTGATAAGTGTTGTAGCCCCTTGACCGCGCATTTGCACCCAACCGTCTTTAAAGATACAGACGGCGGTATCTCTTGAGATAAAGGACGTGTTTTGATCAAGCTCAACGTATCGTTGGTACCCATCGTAAAACATCGCCGCAACGCTCAGGCGTTGCATTGAGTGATTGTTGTCCAGTGATAGAACGGTGTCTCCGGTGAAGTACAGATCACTGCACGCACTAGGTCCTTGTATGTTAAGCGTTAACTCGGCGTGCAGATCAATCGACGTTGTATCG
>JAPLFN010000109.1 GCA_026390655.1 Candidatus Kapaibacterium sp. | reverse complement strand
GGGATTATGTGAGATCCCTCGTGAATGAGAGCACGGCAATGATCATCATTAACACACCGCATAATCCATGTGGTAGTGTGTTAACCCCGGGCGATCTTGTTGAGCTTGCCTCCATCTGCGAAGGAACAGACATCGTGATACTTAGCGACGAGGTCTATGAACTGATCACCTATGACGGTGGTAAACACAACACTCTCCTGGCTCACGAGGAGTTGCGTAAGCGATCTTTTGTGGTGACTTCGTTCGGAAAGACCTTTCACATCACTGGTTGGAAAGTGGGTGCATGCGTAGCTCCACCGGCTTTTACGCGCGAGTTTCGTAAAGCACATCAATTCATATCGTTCTGTGTTAATACGCCAGCACAGGTTGCTATAGCGGAGTATATGAAGGACGCTGACAACTACTCCGGACTCGGACAGTTCTTTCAAAGAAAGCGTGATCTTTTCAGGGGGCTCCTCGAAGGATCCCGATGGAAAATTCGTCCGTGTAGCGGATCTTATTTTCAGTTGCTGGGATATGAGAACATTAGTGACGAGCAAGACGTAGCACTCGCACGGCGACTCACTAAAGAAGTGGGCGTAGCCTCAATTCCTCTTTCGCCATTTGTATCGACTCCTGCACAAACACAAGACCGAGTGCTTCGTTTTTGCTTCGCTAAGCAGGACGATACGCTAAATAGAGCAGCTGAACTTTTACGAGCTGTGTGATAACTCCTTGGGAACCACGTCCACACGAACAGTCTGCGTAGGGTCTCCGCATCTGCTAAGAATGTCTGCAACAGCCTGCTTTGTTACGCTTGAGTATCTCTCTAACACGGTGTTAGCATAGACAGGGTCGTTCCAAAACAACGTAGAGTGTGCAACTGTATCTGCAACACCACTAACCCGCTGTAGCTCTGCCGCGTGACCAGTCCGCATCCTATTCATGGCTGTCTCCAGCTGGCTGTCGCCAAGCACAAAACCCCTGATAGCGCTTTCTATTGCCTGAGCCAGTGTTTCTGCCTGGGTGGTCTCATCGGAAGCGTACGCATACATCGTAAGCAGTGTAGAGTGTGCTCTTCTATCAACGTATGCGCCAACCCCGGACGCTATTCTCTTTTCAGATACTAACTCTTTATACAGAACAGAGCTCCGTCCTACTCCTAGGATAGTGGATGCTAGATCTGCATCCAGAAGCTCGTTATGAAGAAATCCCGGCAGATGAATGCTTACAAACACCGCTGACATCGGCACATTATCCTCAACAACGGTGTGAGTGCCGTTTCTTCTAAACGAATCATCGAACGTGGTTCGTTCTATCGGCTGCTTAGCGTCTGCGATCGATCCAAAGTGTTTGTTGGCGAGATCTATCGCCCTGTCAACCGACACATCTCCAGAGACGCAAAGCACCGCATTGGACGGATGATAGAATCGTTCAAAGAAGCCCCTTGCATCGTCCATGGAAACTCCCGACACGTCGTCTGCCGAACCATAGACATCCCACGAATACGACGAGCGTTCGTCATAGGCTACGGCCTGTAGGGCTTTACGCCATGTACCATAGGGTTGATTAAATACATTCTGATTGATCTCTTCCACTACCACGCTGCGTTGTGTTTGAAGCGCATGTTCGGTGATGCGAAATCCGCGCATGCGTTCTGCTTCCAGCCAATAACCCAATTCCACTTGATGAGCAGGGAGGTCAATGTGATAGCAGGTATAGTCGAATGTGGTGTAGGCGTTGTTAGAGCCCCCTGCCTTTGTGCAGTACAAGTCGTATTGCTTGTCGCTGCCCGGTTCGGCATTGTCAAACATCAAATGCTCAAAGAGATGGGCTAATCCGGTCTTGCCTCTGTGTTCGTCATGGGAGCCAACCTTGTACATCACGGTCACATTGACGACAGGAGCTCCATTATCCGGGCATACAATTACTCTGAGACCATTCGATAGAGTTACATCGTGAGTTGTGATATGCGGCATCTGGTGTTTTTTATACGGTGATGTTGTAGGTTGTTTTGAACAATTCACAGCAAACCTACGAAGGTAAACCTACAGCCATGAAAACTCTCTCGCTCCTCGAACAGCTCATCAACATCGATTCTCCGACGGGCTTTACATCGAAAGCCGCCGATTTTATCGAGGAGACACTCAGGTCATATGGCTATCAGCCCATCCGGACGAGAAAAGGGGCTGTTCGGTGCGCATTAGGGCCGAATCCGACACTTGCCATTGCTGCTCATACAGATACACTTGGTGCTATCGTTTCCGGGTTTAATGGCAATGGAACGTTGCGCTTCTCTCTGCTGGGTGGACCATTGCTTCCGAGTTTTGAAGGGGGCTATGTGAGGATCCATACAATGAATGGGGGGGTACTGACCGGGACCTTGTTGCTGAACGATCCCTCTACTCATGCGAACAATAAGGCCGGCTCGGCCGAAAGAACGACTGATGCGATGCATGTGCGGGTGGATGAAGCGGTCCAGACGGCAGATGATGTACGAGCACTCGGCATCCGAATAGGCGACATCATCGCCTTCGAACCTAAGTACCAAGCTCTACCTAGCGGATATATTAAGAGTCACTTTCTCGATAACAAGGCGGGTTGCTACGTTCTCTTCGAAGTTGCTCGATGTTTATCTGAAAAGGGCCAGAAGGTACCGGTTGAGTTGTTCTTCAGCACGTATGAAGAGGTTGGTCATGGAGGAGCCCCTTCTTACAGTGAGGAGGTTGAGGAGTTTCTCGTGATCGATATGGGGGTTGTAGGAGAAAAGCTTGAAGGGTCGGAAACGAAATGCTCTATTTGTGCCAAGGACTCCGGGGGGCCATATGACTACGATTTTCGTAAACGCCTGGTGACCCTTGCAGAAATACATTCCATTCCTTACGCACTAGATGTGTACCCCTTCTATAGTTCCGATGGTACGGCTGCATGGAGAGCCGGAGCGGATGTTCGAGTTGCACTCATTGGTCCGGGTGTTCACGCCTCTCATGGCATGGAGCGAACACATACATCTGGCATGCAGGCAACGGTAGACCTTTGCCTGGCCTACATCAACCGTTGAGTGTCCGGTTTGGACATTTCGCGATGTTCCACACGGTTATCCTCTTGTTTTCAACTATTCACAATCCGCCTGTGGTGCACTAGTTGTGGCTTTCGATAATTATTGATACTTCCAAGGTAGAGTATCAACAAGATCATCAACCGGGAGGTGTATTGGGATTGGAAAACACGTGAATATGTATTGTTCTCGTACAGTTCGTGTGAACAGCAAGTAAAAGATTTCCTCTATTATGAGATCGTTGGCTGCATTACCACAGTATTACCCACATGGTGTTAATGATGTGGTGTCTTTGAGTAAGTGTGTTTACGAGAATGTAGATAGGTGTTGGTAGGAGGTAGGTATCCACACTTTCCACAGTACATCATTATCATCTCCTTTTCTTTTCTTCTCTAAAGAAGAAAGAATAAGAATGAATGATTAAGAAGAAGTGGAGAAATGGATAATTGTGGAATTGTCGATGTTCGCACCTCAGATACGATCAAATCCGCAGTAGGGCTGTAAACACGTTGGGATATCGATATGACCGTCTTCAGTTTGATAATGCTCAAGCAGGGCCACAAGAATACGAGAGGTGGCAAGCCCGCTCCCGTTCAGGGTATGAACGAACTCCGTCTTGGAACCAGCCCCATCTATATACCGAATGTTTGCCCTTCTGGCTTGAAACGACTCAAAGTTTGTACATGAACTTACTTCCAACCAACGTTGTTCGCACGGTGACCATACTTCGAGATCGTAGGTCTTTGAACCGCCAAACGTCATGTCTCCTGTGCAAAGTAGGAGAACACGATATGTGAGCCCAAGTTGCTGGAGAATGTACTCCACGTTTCCTACCAGCGATTCCAGTTCATCATATGATGTTTCAGGTTGGACAAACTTTACTAACTCAACCTTGTTAAACTGATGAACGCGTAGGAAGCCCCTTGTATCCTTCCCATGACTTCCGGCCTCGCGCCGAAAACAGGCTGAATACCCGGCGTATCGAATAGGGAGTTGCGCTGTTGGGAGAATCTCATCACGATGAAAATTGGTGATCGGTACTTCGGCTGTTGGAATGAGGTACAAATCATCTCGCTCTACATGGAACATATCTTCCTGGCTCTTTGGTAGCTGTCCCGTACCTCTGCAAGAGTCTGCGTTTACAACAAATGGCGTCATGATCTCAGTGTACCCATGAACATTTGTATCAGTATCGAGGAAGAAGTTGATGAGAGCTCTTTCAAGACGAGCCCCTTTACCAACGTAAAAACCGAAACCTGCCCCTGTGACCTTTGCCCCTCTTTCGAAGTCAAGTATCCCTAACCGTCTCGATATCTCGATATGATCCACATGCCACGACCTTGGCATACATTCACCAATGCGACGTACTTCAACATTGTCGTTCAGATCTTTTCCGATCGGAACAGACACGTGAGCGATGTTCGGTACCATTAACATGATCGCAGAGAAATCATCCTCAACAATTCGAAGATCATCATCTAACACCTTGATCTGATCACCAACCTCCCTCATGCTGGCGATCATCTCTGTTGCATCAACACCATTCTTCTTTAAAGCAGAAATCTCCAAGGACACAACATTCCGTTTGTTCTTGAGGTCTTCAACTTCTTGAATGATCTCCCGCCTACGAAGATCCAATCTTACGAGTGCATCTATATCGCTAGAGTCATTCTTATTGACACAGTTCTGTTTAATGAGTTCAGGGTTCTCGCGAACGAGCTTAATATCAATCATAGTGCAAGTGGCTTAGAGAAGTGATCGGCGTTGTAAGAATCAAAATTACGGTTTCCTCATTGCCCACGCCTTAGCGACCTTCACAAATGGGTGTAGCGAAGAGAGGATAGACCAGACAAAACCATGTACCCCGTTACGGTAGTGACCCCAAATGAGGTACTGTTTGATGAAGTAGATAGGAATCGATATTCCGGATAGAACAACACTGCGATTGCGGTTTTCGAAAATCAATCTTTCGGCACCAAGCGTAGTGTATCTATCAAACTTTGTAAGGTATTGACCGAGGTTAATGTAGCTCTCGTGGACTATCTCATATCGCATCTTGCCAACAGCTCCATTAACAATCACAGATTCGTGAACGAGAGCCTCATCAAACTCGCAAACATCTTTACGGAACAGACGTATGGGATGATCCAGAGAACCGTGACCGTGAAGAAACGTCTTGCCGAGAAATCGAAAACGACGTGGGAGTCGATACGCGACAGATTGGCCATCATCTTTAAATGATTGAAGTTCCTTTGAGAGCTGCTCTGATAGAATCTCATCGGCATCGATAGATAGAATCCATTGATTTCTAGCCAGGGAACAGGCATACCTCTTCTGCTTTCCATACCCATCGAAATCACGGTGAACCGTTCTAATACCCATTTCCCGCAATAGTTCAAGTGTCCCATCCGTGCTTCCGCTGTCTACAACGACGATCTCGTCGCAACAACCCCTCAACGCCTGAATGCAGCCCGGTATTGAGGAAACCTCATTGTGACAAATCAGAACAGCGGAGATATGTGGTCTAGATGAAGGCATTATTGGACAAAAGTACAGCCCATCTCGTCACAAATTCCCGAATTTGCTGTCCTTGTAGGTTCAGAGTTTGTTTCCATTTGCCCCATGTATGCTCAAGCAGTTATGATAAAGTTTGTTGTCCTCTTCTCGATGCTGTGTTATCCTACGCTTACGAGCGGATTATTGGCTCAGACGCTACCCCCAGTCTCGGTAGTTGTTAACACAACACCGTCTCCCGGATACATCTACATTTCACCCAATAGTAGGGTGTCCGCACCGCCCTATGCTCCAGCGTTGATGGTGCTCGATAAGGATGGCTTGGTTGCAGCGTCAAAAATTGTTCGTGAATATGGCTTTGATTTCCGAGTGATCCCAGATGGTCGCCTTGGATATTCGGTCTTCCAATCGGCTGGTTCAGGACCTCGGGCCTCCTCATCGATTTATCTCGTAGATACAAACCTCACCACTCGCGATTCACTTTCTGGTGGCAACGGCTATGATCTTGCTATGCACTCATTCCTCGTGTTACCGAACGGGAACCGTGTGATAGTGATGCAAGAGAACGTTACGATGGACATGAGTAATGTCGTGCCCGGAGGGAATCCCGCAGCATCCGTCCAACAGATGCTATTACAAGAGGTAGATATTACCGGAAGGGTTGTGTTTCAATGGCGCGCCCTCGATCATTTTCCAGTGACTGTTTCATACGAAGACCTAACAGCCCCCTCAATACGATACTTCCACTTGAACGCCGTATGGTTGGACACTGATGGTAATTTTCTCATAAGTGCACGCCACAGCTCTCTCATCGCAAAGATCCATCGCACAACAGGCGAGGTATTGTGGGTATTGGGAGGGAAGGCCAATCAGTTTGTCTTCAGTGCTGCACCTGGAATCACTGATCCTCCTGAATTTTCCGCACAACACGACATTCGTCGCCTTCCCAACGGAAACATTACCCTATTTGATAATGGTTCTTTACGCACCCCACAATGGTCAAGAGGTGTTGAGTATGAGATAGACGAGACAAAGAAGACTTGTAAGCTCGTCTGGCAATTCCGACACTCTCCCGATATCTATGCAGGTGTTCAGGGGGCTATGCAGACCCTTCCGGATGGTCATCGCTTGCTGGCATGGGGCTCAGGGCTCTTTAATACAAAGTCTACAATAACCGAGGTTGATAAGACCGGAACAGTAGTGTTTGAGGCTCAATTGCCTTCCATGATGTATCCGAACAAGGCAGAAAAGAATGTCTATCCTACCGGTCGATATTCTGCAGACGTTTTGCTCGATGAGATTCTTCCAAAGAACACCTATGTCTACACAAAGCCCCCTGATACAGTTGGATTAACTGTTACCTACCACACACTCATCTCTTTCTTCTATAACACGACAACAGCACGTCGTTTTCAATGGTCTCCAGAGAATCCGTCTTTTGTTGTTAAAGTTGATACTAGTTTGGTTCCCTCTTTGCCCCCCTCTGTGATCCACCCTTGTCGGATTACCTTGACGCAAGAGGGTATGGTAGAACATGCAGGGGAGTTCCGATTCAGTGTTGATCGTCTCGTCATTACATCCCCACAGCAGACGGTAGTCTACTATCGTGATTCGTCGGGGAAGGGGCCGTTCCGACCGCTTCGAACCCGCTTTAACCCGGGAACACGTGAGCTCGTTGTTGACACGGCTTCAGCAGGAGAATTTTGTTTTGGAAGCCCACTTCCCGGTCTTCCTGGAAATATCCTTGCTCCTAAGCTCATATATCCCCTGGCTGGCAGGTCGGTTCTTTCAGGTATAGGAGTTCCCCTTCAGATATCACCGCAAGGCACCTCATCCTCATTCACCTATTTCGTGGAACGAGCAGATGGTTCGGGCGCTCCATACGTGAAGAGCAGATCGCGAGACCGAGACACAACAATCGTACTCGAGCCAGGAATGTATCATTGGAAGGCTTCTTCCGTTATCACTACCTCAGGGTCTGTAGCAGGCACCAAAAGCCCATTTTCGAGTGTTGACTCCTTCTTTGTGGAAGGACCATTTGTTCGAGTGACAGCTCCCGCAAATTCAGTTGTCTGGACGCAGGACAGTTCATATGTGGTTTCGTGGAACACAAATCTTGTGGGTCTTGCCAGAGTTGAGTTGATCAAAGACGGTACCGTTGTGGCTGTGATTCGAGATAGTGTTCGAGCCAGCTCTGGAGGTTACTTGTGGAAGGTCCCGGTCACTGTGACGCCAGGGACAGGCTATGCTGTGAGAATTCGTACCCTTGATGACGATCCGATCACCGCCTCTGCGATCACCGAGCCTATTGTTGAGATCAAGATGATAACGACAGGTATTCGCGAAGACGTTGTTGATGGCTCTATTTCTATCGCTCCGAACCCAGCTTCCACAAGCATCTTTGTTGGTGGAGCTATTGAGGTGAGTCGCATTATGATCTTTGCAGCAAACGGTGAGCTAGTTCTCGACCAAGAAGTTCGTGGAACTGGTGCCCGAGTTAGCGTAGAGAGTTTACCGAATGGCACATACTTCGTGAGAGTTGTGTCTGCTGAAGGCGCTATTACAAAGGTGTTGTCGGTAATACGATAAACATCGTTATCAAACAACAACGCGCGCGACCGCTATTAATCTAGCGTAAGTACAATGCGAGGATAGACACGTCCGACGCCGAAACCCCCGGTATGCGAGATGCCTGCCCCAATGAGGCAGGCCTTATGCGTTGGAGCTTTTCCCGACCTTCCGTAGACAGACTCTGCACTCGGGAATATTCGAAGGCGGTAGGAATCATCATGTGTTCCTGCTCCGTGTACCGCTCTACATCACGATAAAGCTTCTGGATGTATCCTTCGTATTTCATCTGCGTCTCTGCCGCATGTAAGGCAGCCGGGTGCTCGTGTCGAATAGAAGCGGATGTTCTACCAGCTAGGTTTAGTAGGGGGCTGATTCGGACCGTGGGTCTTTTTACAAGACTAAAAAGTGTTGTTGTTTCCGGAATGGGGTCCTCGGAGAGTGAGGCCAAATACGGATTCGCAATCTCGGGCGTGATCTTCGATGTGCGAACGTCTGTTTCGAGTTGATCTCGAAGAAGGCTTTGACGTTCGAAACGATTGAATACACCATCATCTATCAAGCCAAGCCGTCTACCGTGTGGCATTAATCGGTCGTACACGGTGTCAATACGAAGGAGTAACCGATACTCAGCAAGGGAGGTAAAGATGCGGTATGGTTCCTCAGTGTTCTTGTTGACGAGATCATCGATCATTACCCCAATGTATGCCTCGGAACGTTGTAGCGTAAACGAGCCTTCGTCCCGAAGAAACAGAGCGGCGTTGATGCCGGCGATTAATCCCTGCGCCGCAGCCTCTTCGTAGCCGGACGTGCCATTGATCTGCCCAGCAAAGAAAAGACCTTGGATAGCCTTTGTCTGTAGCCCAAAGGTCAGTTGGTAGGGGAAGAAGAAATCGTATTCTACCGCATATCCATACCGCAGTATCGAGGCGTCTTTTAGGCCGGGAATAGTACGTATCCCCGCATCCTGGATGTCTTGAGGAAGGCTGGTAGAGAAACCGTTTACGTACACAGTGTCGGTGGACATTCCCTCCGGTTCGAGCACAATAACGTGCGAGCTCTTGTCACTAAACCGAAAGATCTTGTCCTCGATCGACGGACAGTATCTGGGGCCTGCGCCAGTGATTAGCCCGGTAAACATCGGAGATCTCGTAAACCCTATTCGCAGCAGATCGTGTGTTGCGTCGTTTGTTCTCGAAGCAAAACAGGCTAACCTATTCCGCACCCGACGTGTGTGCATTGAGAAGGGGGCTGGGACCTCATCCCCCGAAAGTGGCTCAAGTTTAGTGAAGTCAATTGAACCCTTGGCAATTCTCGGAGGTGTTCCAGTTTTTAGACGACCACGTGTAAGTCCATGATTAGTAAGGAGATCTGAGATCTTTTCTGCAGGGCGCTCGCCTACGCGACCACCATTTGTGGAATCAGTGCCCGTCCACATAACCGCATTGAGAAATGTTCCGGAACATAGGATTACAGCTTTCGCCGAGATCTCCTCGTTGGATAGGGTTCTGACGCCCGTCACTCGATCGCGCTCGACTACTATTTCTGTGACCGTTTCATTGATCACCGTCAAGTTGTTGGTCGAAAGGACGGCATTCTGAGCGTAGAGAGGGTATAGGTCCTTATCGTTCTGAGATCTGGGTGACCAGACCGCTGGACCCTTCGACGTATTCAGCATTTTGAACTGAAGTCCGCTTGCATCTGCAATTCTCGGCATTACGCCACCTAGAGCATCTATCTCCTTGGCAAGGTGCCCCTTTGCGCTTCCTCCGATAGAAGGATTACACGAAAGCCGCCCCACGGTAGCGAAATCCATAGATACGAGACCGACTCGCATACCCATCCGGGCAGCCACAATCGACGCTTCAATGCCGGCGTGACCACCTCCGACCACAAGTATGTCAAACGTTGTGGGTTTTGATTGTTTCACGTGGAACATTTCTCAGAATGAGTACTTAACGGTTGCGAAACACAAGGATGAGTGTTTCACGTGGAACATTACACCAAAAACTTGACCATAACATATTCATCAACATATGAGTTCTCGATCTTCATTGCCCTGATCTCGGTTCCCCAAACAACAAAGCCCAGGCGTAGATATAGCCCGTATGAGGCATCGTTGCGGGTACTTACCGACAATTGTATCTGTTCGACTTCTAGAATGTCGCGTGCAGTCTCTAAAATCGAGGAAACCAGTTTGGTAGCTAGGCCCCGACCTCTAGAGTCCTGGAGGACAAAAAGTCCCCACAGACGACCTTTATGTTTTAGTTTCGACTGCTCCTGGCCGGAATACCCGATCATTCCGAGGATATTCCCACTACCGTCCACAGCACCTAGAAGGTACTGATAGGGGAAGTTCATGTATTTCTCGTACTTCTGTTCCTTTGACAGGATAGAGAGTCCCTCAAACCAGTCATAATCCGACCCGAACACCTCGGGCGCCTGAAGGAGTGCTTCTCGCTGTATTTCGAGGAAGGCCGGGAAGTCGTCGATTTCTAACGGCCGAATGAAAACATCACTATTCATATGGTATTCCGGGGCTCACTGCTCACTTGCCAATGCAGAATCGTGAAAAGACAGACTCCAGAACATCTGGGTTCCAGGACTCACCGGCAATATCGCCAAGAAGTCTGATAGCCGAGCGAATATCTACGGCAAGTAGATCGCCTGTAAGTCCGCCTTCAACACCACTACGCGCAGAGCGTAGGCTCTCAGCAGCGCTTCTGAGGAGGTGCGCTTGTCGTGCGTTAATGAGGACGTCACTCACCCCCGATGTTGACACTCTGACGGCCTCCAGGAGGTATCCTCGAAGACCATCAAGCCCCTTGCCGGTTTGGGCAGAGCAGACAATATCATCAGTATCTAGGTTTGCGTCATAACCTGGAATGAGATCGATCTTGTTCTGAATCGTGACGGTTGGGATGTCTGTGAATCTGCCTTTGAGATCCATCAACAGGCTAACGGAGTGATCTCGACCGAGTGAAGCATCATTTACGACCATTATGAGGTCAGACTGCTCAATTAGTGATGTAGTCAGTGCTATTCCCTGCAACTCTACCTGATCCTCCGTGGACCGCAACCCTGCGGTATCCACAAGATGAATGGAATACCCATCTAGGAAGATCACTTCTGATAAATAGTCTCTCGTTGTGCCAGGGACGTCGCTTACAATGGCTCTATCGCGCTGCAAGAGCGCGTTAAAGAGCGAACTCTTGCCTACGTTTGGGTACCCAACAACGGCCACATGGAATCCAGCACGAAGCACTTCAGCGCTGTGCGCCGTGGCTGCCGTGGCGTCTATATCTGATATGATTTCGGATAAGGTCCTAAGTAGTGTTGTGCGGTCAACAAACTCTACATCTTCTTCTGAAAAATCCAGTTCCAACTCGAGCAAGCCAATCACGTCGAGCAGACCTTGGCGGAGGTTGGCTAAACGCGCGGTAAAGCCCCCTGAGAGCTGTCTAGCCGCCGTTTGAGCCCCTACTCGTGATTCTGCATGTATCAGGTCAGCAACAGCCTCAGCTTGGGTTAGGTCAAGCTTGCCGTTAATGAAGGCCCGACGCGTAAACTCACCAGGTTGCGCAAGCCGTACACCAGAGGAGAGAAGGGAGGTAGTGATCTGCTCTACTACGAACACGCCTCCGTGACATCCAATCTCGACCACGTCTTCACCGGTATAAGAGTGAGGTGCTCGAAAAATAGAGGCAGTGGCAGAATCAACGCGCTGGTTCTCAATGATCCACCAACCATAATGAATCGTGTGCCCCTCCGCATGAGGAATACGAACGCCTCCTTGAAAAAACAGGTCGCACATTTCGAAAGCCTTCGGCCCACTTACGCGAACGACGGCCAGTCCACCCACGCCCGGCGGGGTGGCAAGCGCACAGATAGTATCAGAGCCCACTTTGGTGTTTCCTACCATGGAGCCTAATATGCAGACTGATTATCTAATTGACGAAAACATCCTGCAGTAAACGCGGGATAATGCGAACCTAATAGTAAATATGTTTATAGAACCGATCGAGTTTCATTTACCTGTTGTTTCTTCTACGAGTGACTACGCCAAGGAACTCTTGGCTACGTATCCATATGTCTTTGTTTCGGCTCAACATCAGACTCATGGAAGGGGACGTAACGGAAAATCGTGGGAGGGTGATCATCAGGCGAATGCATACTGTTCGATTGGGATTTCGCATTCGAACGAAGAGAGCATCGAAGAGCTTTCAGCGTATATGGCACGTGGTGCTCTGACTGTTCTTGATGTTATAACTACCCTACATCCAGACCTTATCACACGACTGAAGTATCCCAACGACGTACAGGTCAGAACCACGTCGGGTTGGGCTAAGCTTGCAGGAGTTCTGGTGGAACACGACTTTAGGGGGCAATTCTGCAACTCTACCGTTGTTGGGATCGGTATCAATATCAACCAAGAGCTATTTCCGGATACTATTACCCAACCTTGCACGTCACTACGTCTGCAGGAGCTCTATACAGACGTAGATGTTGTGATCACTATGATTCGTCAAGCTTTCTCACGATGGAGAACGAGAACGTGGGTGGACGTTCATGAAGCCTGGGTAAAGAGTCTCAACCTTGAAGCGAAACAACTACAGACGATTGATGATGAAGGCACGTGGACGGCACAACGAATCCTACCAGACGGTCGATTGATCATTCGGCACGATGTTACACTCATAGAACGGACGATCAGTGATGGCGACACTCTACGATACAAAGATTGAGCTCAACGGCGTGGAATACGGCATTGCAGGAATTGACGTAGGCAATAGTCGCGTGAAGATTCATCACGACGATGTTTTTCTCTCATTTCCGTACGACAAGGAATGGAAGAAGAATGTTCAGCATCACTTTCGTGATCACGTGTCTAAGAGATACCTCATCGGACTCTCAAGCGTCAACCCAAAACAGACAACGGCAATCGTTAAGGTACTACAGCGAATTCTTGGCCACCAAGTATTGAATGCTCATTCATTACTCATGAGAAATGATGCTCTCCTTTCACTCGGCAAGGTGGAGAATGCAGGAATCGATAGGATGTTGGGAACAATAGGAGCGATGACGCGTGTAAAGCCCCCTATCATTACAGTTGATTGTGGAACAGCCGTCACCGTGAACGTTGTTTCAGCAGATCATCATTTTCTCGGCGGTGTGATCTTTGCCGGTTTGTCAACCCAGCTGTTTGGTCTTGCCAAGCAAACGGCAGCAATTCCTGAAACGAAGTACATCCCACCAACGGAAATGCTCGGGTTAAATACCATGCAGTGTCTCATGGCTGGCGTTACAGCTTCAGTTGTTGGTGGAGTTGTGCGGACAATACGAGCGATTCAAAGTAGCGAGCCATTGGCAAAGGGGCTCCCAGTGATCGTGACTGGTGGTGAGTCTCAACAAGTAGTAGACGGACTGGTTGCAGAAGGAATTTCAGCAGTGTTTCATCAACACATGGTGACGGATGGAATTCTTGCTCTTCTCTCAACAGCATCACTTGTTGATTTGCAGGACGCAATAATAGGAAAGATCCTGAACTAGGAGATCTTAGAAGGCTTGGCCAAGGCCAATGCTTAGTTGCCAGTTCGATGTACTCATAATGTGGCTTCTATCATAGATCCACTTGCCTGTTGGTCGCGTTGGATCGTAAAAACTCGTTGCATAGTCGATTCTAAATGGACCTACAGGGGTGTCAAATCGATAGCCAACTCCCACGGCAATAGCACTGCCTTTGTAGAGATCTTCAAGCCGCATCGTACCATAGAGATCGGTTGTAAATCGATTGAACGAGTTACCGATGTCTGTGAAAAATGTTATTCCGCTTCGCTCTATCACCGAAGCCCAGAGATCGCTTATACCCTTCGGCCTCTCGAATGTGTACCTAAGCTCAAAGCCCAACTCGATAAGCGAAGCACTACCAACAACATTGGATAATATGTACTGCTGATTTGCATCCACACCGGTGATCTCTCCGGAGTGCGGATCATGTAATGTGCGAGATGTATAGGAACGTATGCTGGCAGGTCCCCCGGCAAAAAACTGCCTCTCAAGGGGAACATACGTGTTGTTTTGAGTAGAATCGCCGCGAACAAATTCAAAGAGTTGAATGTGTCCGATTTTAATTTTTGTGGCACCTACAAGCCTTTCTCCAACAGGAAATGCCGACGACAGATACGCCTGGCCACGTAAATATTTTCCAGCACCCCAGCCCCATTCCAACGAAACGCTTGAAAAAGTACCACTTGTGGGGTTTATTGGGTTGTTGCGGTGGTCCCCCCGAAGCGTAAATCCAACATTGATTCCGGTAAAGAAATTTCCTGTCGTCTTTAGATACTCGTCAAGAACAAGGAACTGATTGAATGTGCTTAGCACATATGCAGTGTCCTCGGGCGTTGTGGCGTCTTTAAGAGCTTCATCAAGTGCACCATCAAAGTTGAGGGGCACTTGCCGCTCAAGTCCAACGCTTACATCAACTCCATTGAAGAACGTTTGTGGGTGGAGTGATATCGGCGATCTGGCATTCAAGCCCATCGACTCAAGGCGAAAGGGATTGACAAGCTGTCGAATAGAATAGTACGTTGAAGTCTGAAGGCCAAACCGCTGATCGAAAATGCGTCCAACATTAGGCCACGCAAGAACGACAGATGCCAAGGCCTCGGTTTGAAGTGCTTGACCTTGTAGAAAACCACTTACGTCCTGCAAAACGTACTGAAGGGTAACGGACGCCACTTGAGCACCGCCGAACGTGTTTCGGTACTGTGCCGTGGCACCAACACCAACATTGAGGTAGTTATCAACGGCAGTCTGATAAACGAGGAGATTGGCACCGACATCATATGGCTTGCTGTTGCGCGTGAAAATGCGAAGTCCTACGGTGGAATCTGTCGAATGCCGCTTTCCGGTAGCAGAATCATCAGCGATCGTATCTATAAGAACGATCTCAAAGGTGCCGAGCGACATAAGGTTGGCTCTCGATTGCTCGATGAGTCTGCGGTTGTACCACTGGCCAACGTCGATATCTAGTTGACGCTTCCGTGTGCTTTCATTCACGGAGGGATAGATCCCTCTATACTCCGCAAAAATGATCGTGTCAATACGAACACGCTTACCGGGATCTACAATGACCACGAGTGTATCGTGAAGACCATCCTCTGAAATTCCTATAATAGGGGGCTCATAGGTTGCCTGGTAATAACCGTTGTCTCGAAGGACATTGATAACAGCCTTTACACCCTTTTCAATGCCCGATTCACCAAAGGCATCGCCGCTTTTAATGGATGTTGCACTGAGCGCACTTTTTCGAATTGATTCATCAACAGACTCCAACCCGCTGACGATAAGTGTATCCACTATAGCACGCGTACCTTCAACTATCGTAAATGTCAATGTGTTTTTTTTCGTCTCTCGACTGTATTCAAAGTTGTAGTTCACCTTGGCGTGATGGTATCCATTCTGATCCAGATAGGTGACGAGTGCAATGCTGTCGCTTCTTGCTGCATCGGGATCATAAAACCGAAGTTCATTTTGGAGATCTTTACGGATGGATCCTAGTCTCTCTAGAACGCTAGGTGGGGTAGCTGTGTTGCGTCGAAAATTTTCTTCGTAGTAGAGTGTAAGCTGACGTGTAACAGATAGCTCGCTCGGTAGTGAAGATATCACCCCGATCAACTGTTCAGGTGTTGTCTGAACACAGCCCAAAAAGACAACATCTTGCAATTCATCCAGCTGAAGAAAGCGCGAGCGTTCACCCGATCTCGCAACACTATCTTGATACTCGTCTTGAGACAGCAGGTGAGGAGCACCAATGGCGCAGAGTAAACACACCAGAAAGAGGCGTAAAGTCAGAGCATCGTATCTGGTCCGGTTTATCACAGGTTGCAAAATACCGCGATAGAGGCCCATGAAACGAAAAACACCCCGACAACTACTGTTGACAGGGTGTTTTTTCTACAGTTCGATGATCAAAACTATGACTCGTATGTATCACCGTCTTCGCTGAAGAACATATCATCAGACGCAGCTTCATACTCAGGCCAAAGGTCTTCGATGCCTTCATACGTGATCTCATCGGAGTCATCAAGTTCGGCAAGATTATCAAGAACCTGCAGTGGAGCACCGCTACGGTTGGTGTAATCAATGAGCTCCTCCTTGGTGGCCGGCCAAGGGGCGTCCTCGAGAAACGAGGCTAGTTCGGGCGTCCAAAACATGGGAGGATCCTTTTGTGTGAGTTATCGAAATCCGTAAGCGGCGCGAATATACACGCATCAGCCAGCAGACGCAATAACGAATAGTTATTGGAACAGAAATTCCGCCACTTCAAGGTCGTAAGGACTCGTGATCTTGAAATTAGTTTCTTCGCCCGGGATGGCAGTCACGGCAACGTCTTGGAGCTCCACGAGAGAAGCGCAGTCGGTGGCTTGGTGACCATAAATACGTGCGGAATCATAGGCCGCGAACAGGATCGACGACCGAAACCCCTGTGGAGTCTGTACGCGGACCACTGAGGATCTGTCCACGGTCTCGATCACAGCATTGTTCTGGTCGAGGCGTTTAAGCGTGTCAGCAACCGGCAGCGTGGGGACCACGGCTCCATAGGACTCAGCGGCACGGGCTACGGCGCCCCATAGTGCAATGGTTGCTAAGGGGCGAACAGCATCGTGGACGAGAATTGTCTGTACCATTGTCATCGACTCGTGGCGCAGAGCCTCTGCCACCGAGAGTTGACGTTCCGTGGAGCCCCTTACCACGTGAACCCGCAGGTCGGAAACACCATGGTCTGCCAGTAGTCGCCTGACATAATCTAAGTCCTCTGGTCGAGAGGCAATCACGAGAGTCGCCAGGTTGGGCAATTGCAAAGCAGTGCGCACGGAGCGTATGATCACCGGAAGACCAGCCAACAGCAAGAATTGTTTTGGCGTATCTCCCCCAAAACGAACACCGCTGCCGGCGGCAGGGATGATAACACCGATCGATGATGTGTCTGGTTCCACGTTCAAAGATAGATACGGGGCTCATCAGAACGACAAAGGGCACCCCGTTGCCGGGGTGCCCTTTTTTGGAGAGGCATTTGTAGATGGGGTGTATTTATCTGATGATCGAGATCGGCAGAGAAACAGCATTGCCGCCGTAGCGAATGACCATTATGTACGAACCGGAGGCGACAGAAGCACCAGAAGCGTCACGGCCATTCCAACGGATAGTGCCACCAGCGTCCACACCTTCGTTAGAGAACGAAGTAACCATACGCCCGGTAGTTCCTATGATACTGATTGTCATTGATGGAGTTGCTTGCGCAAATCGCACGTCAACATGATCTGTGGTTGGATTCGGCCATGAAGATATTCCCACTTCGTTGGCATCAACAATGCCCGCAGGCGTTTCGCCCACACCACTCATCGCAATCGATGAGTTGCCGCCATTTGAGGAACGAATGTTGAGTGTTGCGGTCTTTGAACCCGCTGTCCCAGGTGTAAACTTCACACAAAGATCTGCCGACTGACCAGCAGCGATGCTGAGAGGTAGCGTTGTAACCACTGAGAACTGACCTGAATTAACACCCGTAAGCGTAGCCTGCTCAACTGTAATGTTAACTGCTGAGGTATTGGTTATGCTAATGCAACGATCGAGAGTGGCGTCTGTAAGGACGGATCCAAATTCCTGAGTGGCAGGATGATCATACCGTAAGACATACGAGGCAGATAGTGGTACCGATGCTGTTGGGTTGGAAGGCGAGTTTGAACGAATACTGAGTGAACCGTTAAGAGGACCCCTAGCGGTTGGGATAGCCATAAGCGTTACTCCGGCCGTTGCACCAGGTGCAAGCGTTAATGGGAGTGTGGGGCCGTTGGAGATTGAAAACTCATTTGGACTCGCACTCATACCCGAAACAATAAGAGGCGCGGTTCCAACATTCTTGATCAGTCCACTTAATGTTAAGGACTTGTCATATCCAACCGGAATTTCGCCAAAGTCCACGCTTGACTGGCTTAGCTCCAACATCGGAGTCGGCACGGTTGGATCGTTGACCACTACCTTGGCATATGAAGATGAGGCTCCACTACACGTGTTTCGGACAATAGCGTTGTAGTATCCAGCATCTCCCTTACCAACCCTCTCAATGATATATGTCGTACTCGTTGCACCGGGTATAGGTTGGTCGTTCTTTGTCCACTGAATTGTGCGCCAATCGGTGGCAGCAACTGATAGATAGAGGCGATCACCAACTACAAGAGTAGCAGCAAGTGGACTCTGAGTGAATGTCGGTTTCGAAATCACGACCACCTTTGCAACTGTAGAAGTCACATTGAGGTCGCATGTTCCAGTGATACGAACTGTGTAACTACCGGCAGCATCTGAGGTAACGGTGTTTATTGCTAGCTCATGCCTATCTGAGTTCGGAACGGGAACTCCATTTCTAAACCACTGATACGCTAGCCCACTACCTGTTGCTTCAACAGTAAGCGATAGTTGTGAACCAGTACATACATCAACGGACTTCGGTTGCGCTGTGATCACTGGCGTGCGGAAGCCAGTAACACGAACATACTTAGTCTGCGTTGAAATCAAACAGAAGTTTGGATTCGGAATGTTAGAAGTAATAACGCAATAATACTGCCCATTGGACGCGTAGTTATAGTTCGTGAACGTGAGTGTTGAGTTAAAACCGTTGGGCACAGCAACACCATCTTTGAACCATTGATACACGAGATTGGTCCCGGACGCCGCCACAGAAAGAGAACCAGACGATCCCGGACAAACATCAAGATCCGAAGGCTGGGCAGTTACACGCGGGCGGATCGCTGCGATCACGGAGCACGGTGCGCTCGTTACGGATGGAGGACAAAGACCAGATACTATACAGTCATACGAACCTTCCTTGCTTACGCCCATATTACCAATGACGTAATTGGAATCGGTTGCACCCGCAATGGGGACACCGTTCTGGCGCCACTGAAAAGTACGGCCAGCACCAGTAGAGCGAATGCGAAGAGTATCGTTTGCACTTTCGCAGACAGTCCGGTTTGGACCAGGTTGATCAGTGATTGAAGGTTGTCCAACTACTGTAAGCGCGACAGAGGCCGAAGTAGTAACTGCAGTTGTGGGACCGCAGTTGTCACGAAGCACAACATCGTACAATCCTGCGCTAAGCGCAGTCACTGGAGAGATAGTTGTTAGACGTCAGATCATAGTGGACAGTTGTAGGTTGTTTTCTTAGTGATGAAATTACATCATCATTGGGTAAAAGGAGACTACAATGGGCAGACCAACAAGCAGTGAAAAGGTGGTG
>JAPLFN010000108.1:29764-52277 GCA_026390655.1 Candidatus Kapaibacterium sp. | reverse complement strand
CCGAATTGATCGCATGGACACTGTTTCCTCTATTTCTAAATTCCTCAGTGCACTCCATGACGGGGGTAGAACATTTGTCCTACCCATTATTTGTTACTGCTTGCTTCCTGTTGTCAAAGAACACCCATCGCTTCCCCTCCTTGCTCCACTTCGTTCGGCGCGGGGGGAACGACAAACATACGGCTCAGGGGCTATGCGCTCCAAATGGTTGAGGCTATTTTCTCGGAGGGTGTTCGCAATTACGCGATTTCGTCACGTTCGGGTCTTCCAGGCGCACGGAGGAAGAACACCCTAAAGAACACGATCTCGGGAATCATCAACATGGTCAAGGACAATGTGTCGGACGTAAAGATGTCCCCCGGAGCAGCTGCTTGAGGCATTATCACTCGAGCGATCGGTCCCGTAACTGCCCAGAGGATCGTAAAAACGAGAGCACACATGGCTACAGCGAGGAATCCGCCCTTTATCCCATCCCTCTGCCAACGCACGGTGAAGGCATAAAGGATGCCCACGATGTGCAAATGGTAGATAACGAGATCGATCATGTTCTACGCCAACCCGATTAAATGGATACCCCAAGGGACGCAAAAATGCAACAAATGTCAACAGCCGATGCAGATCGGCCAAGAGAACGTCTCGTCCGCCATGGATCGTCTGCCCTCAGCACTCAAGAATTACTGGCTCTTCTGATCAATGTTGGTACCCAAGGATCTACGGCCTCGGATGTTGCGGGTGATGTACTGCGGAGATTCCCCTCACTTACGGACCTTGCCGGACGTGACGTTTCTGAGCTCCGCGCAATCCATGGTATGGGCACGGCAAAGGCCGCAACGCTTTGCGCAGCCTTTGAACTCGCCCACCGTATCCAAGCCGAACCGTTTGCCGAGAGATCGATGATCACATCTCCAGCTCTGCTGGCCCGCCTTATGGCTCCGCGTATGAGACACCTCCGCACGGAGTGCTTTCACGTTATCCTCCTCAACTCTGCAAACCAAATCATGCGAGATGTAGCAGTTAGCGATGGTTCGCTCAATGCGGTGTTGATCCATCCACGGGAGGTCTTTCGATTGGCCATCGCAGAAAATGCCGCCGCGGTGATCCTCGTGCACAATCATCCTTCTGGGAACACGGAGCCCTCTAAAGAAGACATTGCGATAACGCGACAGCTTGTTGATGCCGGACGCATTGTTGACATCCGTGTGCTAGACCACATCGTTATTGGTGGAGATGCCTACACGTCGTTGGCCGAGAGACACCTCATGTAAAGGCTTCGTGATTGCCTATGCTAAAAGGGCTTATTCGATAATCGAACATCGTCAACATAAACAACGCATGCATCTGAAGTGGCGGAGATACCAACCTCGATGTTGGTTTGTATGGCGTTTACAAGAGGAAGCGTTGGAGCCGCAACATCTATAAGCTTTACGCCGTCCTGCCAAAGCTCTACCCTACCCATCTGATCATCGAAAACGAAATGAACCTTTACGGTAACCCATACCCCGATGGGCACTGGCACAGGGCTGCTCTGTCTTGTCTTGAGTTTATTGCCAAACTTGTTCTCAATGGCCAACGCGCCATTGCTAAAAACAATTCTCGGTCCAGGCGATTGATCAAACCACTGACTCTCAAAGTCAGCAATACTGTATGGCGGTGCTCCTGTAAACAGGTATCGAGCCTCATACCAAAGCTCGCTTCCCTTCCCGAAGTAGGCGATCGTGCTTTCAAACGAAGACTTCGACGTCACCATTGATGCGGAAGGGGCTACTGCTGAAAACTTCATCGCCCTGTTCAATGGGTTCAACGGGTCTGTAGAGATATCAATGCGATTGTCTCTAAAGCTGCATGTGCCTCTGAGAATGCACGTCCTAAGCGCAACGTAGTCGGCTATAGTTGGCGACTGTGGACCTTGCAGGGTCATGGTATTCCAGTATCGATCTGTATCCGCGGGCTTTTGAATGAACAGATCCGGGAAGGACCCATATCTCTCGAAATCCTCGATAAACACATTCCGTGTTGGAAAGGGGCCTTGGTCCGATTTCAAGAACACCGAATCTCCGCGATGTTCGTATGCGTTGGTTTCGAAATTGGGCTCGAAGTACCGGAGATAGAACTCACACGATGTGCCGACAACTCTGTACACATTCCCATCGGTGGCCACCTTGTATTGCGTTCCGTCCGTGTCAGTGATCGTGGTAAGGACGTCTTTGTCTGCCGGACAAGACACGGGTGCAACAGTAGAACTCCCGCAGGAGAATGCGAAGAGTGCCAAGGCACAAATGAAAAAAGCTGTTTTCGTGTGCATTGTTCAATCTAACTCGGGAACGGCTCACTCATTCCTTTGCTGGTGGCGTTTGCATAGTCGATATTTGCTCACATGAACTACCTGATCGCTAACTGTTTCATAATTGTTCTTTCCGTTTCGAGCTTGATGGCTCAAGCCGACACGGTTGTTAAGGGCGATTCGATACGTACATCACTACGAGCTCACTTTGGTTCGTTACGTTCGCCAGGTTCCCAGCCGGTGGAGCATCGACTGCTGCTGCCAACCACTCCAAATCCTTCACCTTGGGTCAATTCCTTCCCGGTGGCCGCTCAGCCTTTATTGTGGCCGGGTCTCCCTTCGAATATGATTCGCATTCAGCAGTGGCCTACGTTCGACTGTACGTCTATCATGCAACCAATGGGGCCGCGTGATGGTCTCTGGCAACTCATGGATGACGGTGGATTGATCCGCATGGTCGGTTCGAATTTGGAGTACGAAGCTCCCGCATTCATCCTACGCTAGAATACTATGGCAAGACAGATCAGCGACCCCGGCTTTGGGATTAAGCTAGGTGGCACGGGGCGTATCGTTAAACGAGACGGAACGCTTAACGTTGGCCGCACTGGCGACACCTTCCATACGTCCGACTTCTACCACATGCTTCTCATGTGGTCGTGGCCAAAGTACCTCAGCTTTACTGTAGCATTGTACGTTGTGGTGAATGCGATCTTCGGTACGATCTACATGGTGATTGGAACCCATCAAATCCTCAATGCAACTGATGGCGACTGGTGGATGGAATTGTCGGATGCGATGTTCTTCAGCGCGCAAACACTCACTACCGTTGGATATGGAAATCTTGCACCTGGATCGCCCCTTGTGAGTGGAATTGCTTCGCTCGAAGCGCTAGCGGGTCTCTTCATTTTCGGGATCTTTACAGGTATCTCGTACGGAAGATTCTCTCGCATCAAGCCGAGGATTACGTTTTCAGAGAGTGCCGTGCTTGCCCCACATCGAGATGGGCTCAATGCCTTTATGTGCAGACTCGTGAATGAACGCTCAAGCGTTGTTATGGACTCCACGGCAAATCTTATCCTCGTTATGCAGGACCCGAAGGAACCATCTCACAATCGCCGATACTACCAACTGCCACTCGATATATCACACATCAGCTCGCTGGCAATGAATTGGACGCTTGTTCATACGATCACGTCGGACAGTCCATTGTCAGGATTGCATCACGGAGATCTGGTTGAACGAAACGCGGAATTTCTCGTTATCCTTACTGCATTCGATGATACAGTTGGACAGCAATTCTACGCACGGTATTCGTATCGTCCGCAAGAGGTCATTGAGGGGGCTCGCTTTGAAACAATGTTTGAAACGAGCACCACTGGCGATGTAATGGTCCATGTAGATCGAGTTCATGATACCGTTCCTGCAATCATGCATGCGGTCGCATTGGAGCGAGCACCACTCGATGAAGGTTCTGGTCCGCTATGATGAGGCATATCACTAAGGCGATCATTTTTACAGTCACCGTATTAGTGTCATATCTACTCACGGGGCTTTTAGAGGAGCGGCTGTTGCAAGAGACAGAGCGGTTCCGTCCTGCAACCGCGACACTGCTCGGCATGGGAATCATTGTGCTGATCTTTGTTCCGGTGTTCGCCTATACTGAGAGAATCACTCAGTCAATTGTAAAGACCGGCTTGCAGCAAACGAAGTCGGGAGCCGGACGGATCATTGGTGTGCTTTTCTTCATTGCTTTGGTTCTTGTAGTGCTGTTTGCCATCTACCTCAACAAATGGTTCGGGTTGTCTGTTGGAGATGTTCTCTAATGGACTTCAACGACTACTACAAAGAACTGGGACTAGAAAGATCTGCTACAGATGCTGAGATCAAGAAAGCATTCAGAAAACTCGCGCGCGAATATCATCCCGATACAAATCCCGATAAGCCCGGGGCTGAGGAGAGATTTAAGAGAATTAGCGAGGCCTATGAAGTACTCTCTGACGCCACAAAGCGTGCGAAGTACGACCAGCTTTCTACGCAATACAATTCGTATCAGCGTGGTGGCGGTCGTCCGGGAGCAAAGGGCCAACAGATCCCTGTCGACGACGTCGGCGATATGTTCTCCGGCACTTCATTTGGCGATATGCTATCGGAATTGTTCGGACGCCAACAAGGTTCGCGTCAACGTACAACCGTCAAGAGGCCGCCGCCACTAAAGATCTTTAGCGTTCATCTTTCGCTCGTTGAGGCGTTCAATGGCGCGAGCAAGCGATTTACGATTGACGCTACGAAGGCCGACATTACATTCAAGCCAGGAATCGCTACGGGTCAGCGACTTCGCGTCCCCGGTGGTGAGATCGAAGTCACGGTACTCTCACACCCTCGTTTTGTTCGTGAGGGCAACGACTTGCGAGTAAAGGAGTCCATCTCCCTTTCGACTGCTCTACTTGGTGGTAAACACGATGTTGCTACGCTCCGGGGAACGATCTCTATCTCTGTTGCACCGGGAACTGGCAACGGCAAGGTACTTCGAGTAAAAGGTCAGGGGATGCCTGTCTATGGCGAAGATGAGTCCCGCGGAGACCTTTATGTAGAGCTATCCGTGAACATTCCATCAACACTTACCGACGAGCAACGAGAACTTGTTGAAAAGCTCCGCGATCTCGGTCTGTAATGAAAATGAAACTATGACTCGCATAACTTTTGACCACGTAAGCAAATCATACGACGCCATTCATCCATTGCGCGATGTTTCGTTTTCGATCGAGCCTGGCGAGTTCTTTGTCTTGGTCGGTCCGTCTGGCTGTGGAAAAAGCACGCTCTTACGCATGATCGCAGGTCTAGAGTCAATCACGAGTGGTTCAATTCTTTTTGACGATAAAGTGATCAATGATGTTGAGCCACGCTATCGCGATGTTGGCATGGTGTTTCAGAACTATGCGCTCTATCCTCATCTTTCCGTTGCGGACAACCTTGCATTTCCTCTTTCCATTCGCAAGGAGGCTAAGAACGTTATCGCTGAACGCGTGCAGGAAGTGGCGTCTCTTCTCAGCCTAGAGTCGATGCTCGAAAGAAAGCCAAAGCAACTCTCGGGTGGACAACGTCAGCGAGTAGCCGTAGGACGTGCAATTATTCGTCAACCCAAGGTCTTTTTGTTTGATGAGCCCCTTTCAAATCTCGATGCGCAACTTCGTGCTCACATGCGAACAGAGATACGCTCTTTGCAACGTGCGTTGGGCGTTACCACGGTGTATGTAACTCACGATCAGGTAGAGGCGATGACGATGAGCGATCGCATGGCGATCCTCAATGACGGGGTACTACAACAAGTAGGCACACCCGCTGAGATCTATGATCGACCCGCAACTCCGTTCGTTGCTTCGTTCACAGGCAGTCCATCGATGAATCTCATACCATACAACGGGAGAACTCTTGGCGTCCGACCAGAGAGACTTCAAGTACAACCGTCCTCCGGAGCAGTAGAACTCTCAGTGCTCATCACAGCGGTAGAGTTCATCGGTCACGAATGGTTGATTCATGGCACTGTTGACGACACGATCATCATCATGCGGTCCCATGAGCAAGGGGCTCATCGTGTTGGCGAGACGGCATCGTGGTTTGTACCTGTGGAGTATGCGCGTTGGTTTTGATCCGCAAGGACTAGATCGTATTTGCTCCGCCACCAGCGCCTGGCGACTGTCTTGGACGAGGCCCTTTGTAGTCGTTGATGCGGTAGGAAAGATTGAGGCTCACAAGAGGATAGTCTCGTCTGTTGAGAAGGTCGGTTGAGAATCCTGGGCCTGTCACCGAGCCACCGTACTGTGCACTGTTGAAGACATCCATCCAATTTACACCGATAGTAAGATGCTGTTCCTTGAACTCTCGGTTCATGGAAAGACTAAACATTGAAAACTGCATTCGTTGACCTTGTGGGATCACCTGCGGTGCTGTGTAGTCTAAGAATATTTGGCTCTTGATTTCCAGGGGCAATATTGCATTGGCAATGATCCGAGCATTCCAGCCGTATCCCGTGCTCTGATAGGTCTGACCCTTGAACGTTCCACCAGCCTCTTGGTAGTAATAGCTGAGTTCACTGTTGACGCTGAGCCAAGGAGCTAAAGAAAGGTTCGCCGACCCCGACATGCCGTAGGCGATGCCTTGGCCAAAATTATACGGACGTTCTAGGAGGACGCCTGGCTTAACCTCTTCTCTGAATCGAAGATTGATCATGTTCTCCGTAAGCCTGTAGAAGGCTTCAACGTTCACTACCGACGCATCGATGTATTGAAGAATTCCGAGCTGAAAAGAATTGATGTACTCAGGCATCAATGCTGCATTTCCCGTTCGCCAGTAGAGAGAATCTGTCACATCGAGATACGGATTAAACTGAGGACCAGACGGACGGTTGATACGTCGTGAATAGGAAGCCTGCAGACTCTGTTCGGGCGTGAACGCATAGCTCGCACTCATGCTTGGGAAGAGGTTGCCAAAGGCGCGGTCAAAGTCCAGTGACGGTGTGTCTCTGCTTACGAACTGATTCTGCGTGTGCTCCCCTCTCAGGCCAACGCGAACGTTGAGGTCACCGAATTGTTCGGATGCATCTACATAGGCCGCATAGACATCATCGTAATGCTTAGCCCCATTGGATAGAGCAACACTCGGTACAAAGACATTATTCGCGGCGTCAAGTTCTGAGAAGTTGAATTCTGAGTTGATGTACTGCAACGTTGCATCAACGCCCATCCCGATTCGGAGGGTAGGCGTAAGTGGCCATGCGTAGTCGGCAAGAGCTTCGAAATACGACCCGATACCGACAGTCTGCGACCTCCTACCTGTTGGTTGACCGAGTGCTACTCCCGATGAAGATGTTGGCGTCGTTACAAGCGTATTAGTGATATCGTAGTTGTCCGGGTAGTAATAGACATTCATCACGAAATCATGGTCTTTAGGGCCTACGTGCATCGTGTAGGTCCCAGTGAAGCCCAGACTAGTATTCGGCCCGCCACTCGTCTGGTCCATTGAAGTGTAGGAAGACGCTTTTCCATCGTTCGTGGTGAACGTATTCATCCACGGATCCTGATTCGTGCCGTTGTTCGCCCGCAGTTCACCGCTGATGGTAAGGCTGTGAATAGTGTCGAAGGTGATATCTGAACCGAGTCTCAACCCATAGGAATAGTTCTTGTTGTGCGATGTTCCTGTTCGAAGAAGCCCCGTACCATCATCGAAATCACTTTCAACGGTACGGTAGCGACGCTGACGAGATAGGTAGAAGTCTGCTCCACCAAAGAAGTTCACGTCGTCGTTACGCGAGTTCATCGTTGTGGAGCCATTGTAGTTGTCGTAGACTCCTAGGTTTAGATCTACGATTCCATTGAATCCCGATTTGCGTTGCTTCTTCAATACGAGATTGAGAATTCCTCCTGAGCCTTGCGCATCGTACTTGGAACCGGGATTCGTGACTACCTCCACCTTGTCCAGCACGCCTGCAGGTAGAGTTTTCAAAATCTGTGTTGCATTTCCATAGGCCGCAATCGGCTTTCCGTCGATCATGATGTTTACGCCCTGCATGCCATGCACCGTTACGTTTCCTTCCAGGTCCACATTTACTGTAGGCACCTGCTTCAATACATCCAACGCAGTGCCCCCTGCCGAGGTAATGGACTCACCAACATTGAAGATCTTCTTCCCGTCTTGGAATTCGATAAGGGGGCGTTCGGCAACCACGTCTACTACCTTTGCCGTATTCGAGAGAAGCGAGATCACACCCATGTCTAACGTATCGCTACCAGTATCTCGAACATATTCTCGCAAATCAATGACCACTGATTGGTGTCCAGCGTAGGAAATCCGAAGGAGGTATTCGAGATCCTTCAAGTTCGCAAACTGGAAGCCCCCTAGCTTATTTGTAATCATCCCCTTCAACACTGTGGAGTCGCGAGGTTCGAGGATCGCAACATTAGCCATCGATAGTGGCTTAGAGTCGCGCGCACCTACAACGATACCTTTAAGAAAATAGGTTGCGTTTTGACCGTACGCGCTGGTTGCAACGAGAAGTACGCAGATGGCGATTGGCAGGAGCATAGAGCGGCATTCATTGGTGATGAGATGCCGGGGCTACGAGGCTTCGCCGAGAAGGTTACATAGAACAGTATGCTCTCGTAAAAAGATGCGCGTGTCAACGGAGCTGTCATCCGTGGTGAACTCGGCTGCACGATTATTTATCCGAATCCGTGTAATGATAACTCCGTGACACGCACAGAAGAAGGACAACGAGGATTCCTGAAAGTTTCGTCTAAGCAGCAGGATTGCGTGGATTCACGCTATTCGTCAATTGAGTCATTGCCTCATCACCAACCGCGCCTTACCACCCTCAACAACGATATACATTCCACGATCCAGGATGGCAGCCTCGAACGCCCCCTCTCCACTCGACACGTATTGACCGATTGTTGTAAACACTGCCCACGTCAGCGGTGACGTTGTTCGCACTTCCTCCTCCACAGAAACATTTGGATCAAGGAATGCCACTCCTACGTGTGCTTTATACGTTGAGTCGTACCAGTTCACACCCAGTGCAACACTCTTACGATCTCTTCCAGCAACAGCCTCGATTCGCAGGGTATCTGACGCTTCATAGTACCCGAAGCGTAGGTTACCATATCGATCGGCAAAGGACACTCGAAATTTTGATCCTGAAGGGTGCTGTGATACGAACGCATGATCTCCATCAGTCATCGAACCGTACGCTATGATCGTGCCCGGCCTTGAGACATTACTAAACGTATAGCCCATATCATTGGACCACGAGAGTCCGACTATATATTGAGAGGCGGCAGTGTCTCGTTCGTATAGGTAGACGTAGCCAGTTTGTCCTACTTCAATGAGTGGACGCTGCCAGTCGTGTCGAACACGTAATCCAACACTCTCGGATGTACATGTTCTCTCTACAAACACACTGTCGTCTGTTACCCGTCTCGCTATGATCGGGCCCAACCCCGTAATCTCCCCATCAAGGAGTTGCGTCCCTAGCTCTTCTCCCGTTTTAATGTCAACGAAGGTCGAAACTTCTCCGCTCCACATGCCTACTAGCATCCGTCTTGAATCGCAAACAAAATGGACCCTTGGATACCCTTCAGACACGAAGATCGAGTCGGACGTCATGTCAAGCACACCGATTCGTGTAGGGGCCATAAAATCGGATTGGTCCGCAAGTTCGATGACTAAGGTGTCGTTTAGAACTGTAAGATCCGAGAACCTCGTTCCCGGCTCATACTCGTTGTCTCCATTGGAGATAGTTCCAAGATGCCTGACCGTTCCATCTTGAAAAACACGATGTATCCGAGCAAACCAACGAGTGTGCTTGTGTCCACCATATGTCCACCAATTGTACTCGTGGTCAGAGAGAACGATTACGGAGCCGTCAGGAGCTGACACCACTCCTTTCACAGTCGTGTATCTGGATAATGTATCCGGTATCTCCACAGTCCTCCACTGCGCACCTACACTCCCATACATGCTGCACACAACAGCAACTACCACGAAGATGTTCTTCATCATTGTTGCCATTGCACACCTCCTTGCTGTCACCCCGTCATTCGTAGCTAGTAACTAGTAACTCGTAACTAGTAACTAGTAACTAGTAACTAGTAACTAGTAACTAGTAACTAGTAACTATAAAATCCTCTTCCGCTCTTCCGTCCAAGATGTCCGGCAGCAACCATCTTCCGTAGGAGTGGACATGGACGATACTTGGAATCACCAAGACCTGTGTGAAGCACTTCCATGATCGAGAGACACACATCAAGACCGATGAAGTCAGCAAGTGTGAAGGGGCCCATCGGATGTGCCATGCCGAGTTTCATCACTGTATCGATGTCTTCAACAGAAGCAATACCTTCCATCACACAGTAGACGGCCTCGTTGATCATCGGCATGAGTATTCTGTTCGAGATAAAGCCGGGATAGTCTTGTACTTCCACCGGCACCTTGCCCATCTTTTCTGCGAGGGCCTTGATGAGTGCATAGGTTTCATCACTCGTTGCCAGACCACGGATGATCTCGCAGAGCTTCATCAGAGGAACGGGATTGAAGAAGTGCATGCCGATGAATTTGTCTGCGCGTTTAGTGCCCCCTGCCAATTCCGTGATCGAGATCGACGAGGTGTTTGAAGCAAGGATCGCGCCGGGCTTGCACGTTGAGTCGAGCGTTGCAAATATCTGCTGCTTGATCTCGAGTCGCTCGCTGGCTGCCTCTATCACAAGATCAGCGTTCGCTGCCCCCGCTTCGAGAGATGTACTAGTGGAGATGCGAGACAATGTTTCGGCCATGACCTCTGGAGTGATCGTCTCCTTCTTTACCTGACGCTCAAGATTTGACGTAATGGTCTTGATGGCACGTGCGAGTGCCGCATCGTTAACGTCCACCAACGTGACCAAGTACCCACATTGTGCTGCCACGTGAGCGATACCGTTGCCCATTGTTCCGCCGCCAATGACCGTGATGTTCTGAATTGACATGGTGATTCCTGGTTTGAAGAGTTAGCGAAATTAACGTGCTTCGGCGTATGTTCACGGTGTTGATCGGTTATAAAATTGGGAAGGGGCTCCATGCCGACAGAAGATCAAGAGCGCGAACTTCCGAAAGAAGTTCATGCTGAGCGAGAAAAGACGAAGCGCACGCTCATCATTGCCTCGGCAATCACTATAGTGGGTGTGCTTGCAACGGTCCTTTTCTTTCGCAACGTGGACAATAGGGGCGGAACCCTAAAGGTCACTGACAAAGGAGTTGAGGTAACCCTCGAGCGTCCGATAACGGCACAGCTCGGAACGTCATCCGAAAGTGTAAAGGCCTTTGGTGATAGCGTTACCTTCACCACCGGCATTATCACCGATAGCGCTCTGAATACTATTCCGGGGGCGAAGACTAAGAGCGGTTTTTCCGGTCAGAATTTGGTTGACACGGCAATAGGCTTTGTCCTGTCAAGTGATCGAGCTTCCGCGTGGAAGGTTGAAAAGTCAATAGATGGTGGCCAACGGCTTAGCGCAAATGACGGCAGCGAGATCGTTGTGAACACGCAGTCTGGTGCACACTCCACCGATCTCGATCGCCACGTTCACCGACTGCTCGATTCGCTTCAGCGATCCGGCACAAAGTTTACTTCCAGAGTTGACTCAGCGTCGAGAACCGTGCTCGTATGGTATCGAGACCCAAGGTCACAAGAAACGGTATGCGTCAAGTTTGTACAGGCAAACGGCCAGATCTATTCGGCTAAAGCATCAACCAAGGACCCATCTTCCGTGAAGAGTCTCGTTAGTAGCGTTTCAGGTTTCACGGTCATTCAAAAGACAGCTCCGCTCAAACCAACGTCGCCAAAGATCACGAGCCCTACCTCCCGCGCGATCGTACCAAGTACCAAACGCCAGCTGCGATAAACGGGATACTAAGGATCTGACCCATATCTATGGGTAGTGCAGCTTCAAAGCCGACTTGACGCTCTTTGATGAACTCAATGAGAAATCGGCCGGTGAAAAGCACCACGAGGAAAATGCCGAAGATTCTGCCTGGGTTGGAGAGGGCAAGCCCCCTCTTGTAAAGCGTCCAGAGCCCAAGAAAGATCACCAGGCAAAGAATGGCTTCATAGACCTGTGCCGGGTGTCTACCAACTGGGAGAGCATCGTTCAGTTTGAACCAGACAGCCCACGGGGCGTCTGTAGGGCGCCCTAGGATCTCTGAATTGAATAGATTGCCCAATCGTATACACATGCCTGAAAGTGCCGCTACGATCGCCAGACGGTCCAGCAACCACGTCATGGTATAGCTGCGCCGTTTCCGATGGAACAACCAAAGCCCGGCTATGATACCAAAGGCTCCACCGTGACTTGCCAGCCCACCATGCCATATCGCAAATACTTCAAATGGATTCTCCAGAGCGATCTGGGGCTCGTAGAAGAGCACGTGACCCAGTCGCGCTCCGAGGATGGTTCCAACGATCATATAGATCGTGAGTGAATCAAGGTCCTTTAGCTCGAGCTTCTCGGCGAGAAATATCTTCTTCATCACCTGATAACTCAAGAGAAAGGCGGTTGCGAATAACACGCCGTACCACCTTGGCGATAAGGGGCCTAGAGTAAAGATCGTCGGGTCAACATTCCATTCTATCATGGGTACGAACATAAACAGAAAGCGCCCAACCATTGGTTGAGCGCTTTACAAATTTCCTACTATCTGAGCCGGTTATTCGCCGATCTCAGCGTCCTTCAGCGGTGTTTCGATACGAACCTGAACCGTACGATTGAAGAAGCGTCCTTCTGGAAGTTCGTTTGAGTACAATGGCTCTTCTTCGCCAGTACCACGTGTAGACAGCTCCTTAAAGGCCGACGTCCGGTTCTTGATGAACTTCTCTGCTGTGCGTGCACGATCTTCAGAGAGCGTCTTATTGCGAGTATCAAGACCAACAACGTCTGTATGACCTTCGATCTTGATTACAGAGGAAGACTTCACACGTGGATACACCCATGTAGACATGATCCGTTCGTTGAGTTCTCCAGCTTCCGGAGAGTCGAACTTGAAGAGGATGAGGTTATACTTTTCGAGTGTGAATTCTGAGTCGGACTCTGTCTTCAGAGACTTCGACGAAACACGCTTTACTGGAATCGTGACGGTATCAGACTTACACTCTTGTCCGTTCTTAGAGGTAACTACCAATACGGCCTTAAACGGATTCAGATTGATCTCTGGTGTGCCGTCGGGCCCCTTTTCCTTTGGATACTCCATGTCTGAGCTATACCAGTCCCACTGCTTGGATGGATCAACGGTGCCCACCTCTTTAATCACGTTCCATGGTTGACCGTTGCGGAAGATCTCCACACGGCGAGAAGCAACGATGCCAGCGTCAATACCGTTCTTAAGCATCCACGTCATGTTAACCGGATCAGGAGAGACCGTTGGGTCATTATCCAAGATCGGACGCTGTACTTCCCAAAGATCGTCAGCCGTTCCGCCAGAGAAGCGAAGTTCTGTACGGCGGTTTTCAACGATACCGAATGAGTCTTTTGGATTTGAGCGCAACTCCGGCCAGCCACGAGCGGTCATCTTCATGCGGCTTTCTTCGATACCCCAAACGTTTTTGAGATAGTCGTAGACCAGCTGCGAACGAAGTTTAGGAAGGTCTGAGTTTTTGTCTTCGTTTGTTTCATCTACGCAACCAACGAGCTCTACCTTCACGTTTGGATATTTCTTCAGGCGATAGCCAAAGATGTTCATCACATGATAGTATTTATCAAGAGTTCCGCCCGGAAGAAGCTCGTCATTGAAACCGCTCGTTTGTGAACCAGTAAGCGTCTTGTAACGAGGGCTGAGCTTGCTGCTGTTCAGATCGAAGAAGACATATGGCAACATAGGGTAGAGCTGGATTGTAGCCCGCTCTTCCATGATGAGACCCTTGAACGAGTTGTTCTTCTTCTTTGACCACGAAGAAAACTCCATTTCAGCGCCAAGGGTTGGTCGCTGACCAAGCATAATGGTTTTACGAATCTCTGTTTGCTGATTTGCTTCACTCGAGTTTGTTGTTTGCCCCGGGTCTCTAACCGGGATCACGACTGAGCGCTCACCATACGTAGGCGAGAACGCTGTAACGGTGATAGACGTACTGTCCTCTCTCGTTGCTCCTGCGCCGTAATCGTCATTCGATACGATGATATTGGACTCGAGACGTATTTGGTCAACACTATCTTTTGCCTGGCGGCCAGTCTTTCCATTTCGGAACGACAGAGTTGCAGGCACATTCTGGCCAGTACACTCATCGATGACATTCACGATGACATTCACAGCACGGAAGTATGACGGGATGAAGGCCATGAAGACGTCAAGGTCACCCTGATAACCACCGATGTCCGTACGGCGTGATGAGAAATACAGTACATCGCCTGATGCCGGCAATGAAATAAACTGCTCGTCTTGCGATGTATTGATGGGAGCAGGTAACTGCTCTGGCTTCGTCCATTTCTCACGACCGTCACGTTCTTTTTCACCTGTCTTCTTTGTACGGTAGAAGTCTAGACCGCCCATGTTGGGCAGGAGTCCGTTGGACGCAAAGAACAGCGTGTATCCGTCTGAGCCAATGAAAGGCGAAACTTCTTGCTTAGCCGTATTGATCTCAGGGCCCATGTTCTTGGCAGCTTTCCACTCTCCGAGATCATCGTCCCAATCGCAATACCAAATGTCAATGTCGTCGTCTCCTTCGCCATCCGGATTGGTAGGGCACGGACGGTTCGATGAAAAGTACAGTCGCGATTTGTCAGGTGAAATCGTCGGCTGAGAATCCCAGTATTCGGAATTCACAGTGCGGCCAAGGTTGCGAGGCTTTGACCAACGGTCGCCTTCAATTTCAGCCACGTAGATATCGCAATCGCCAAGTCCATCAGGACGATTACAACCCGTGAAGTACAATGTCTGACGGTCCGCAGCAATAGAAGCTACGCCCTCATTCATGATTGTGTTTACACCGGCGTCTACTGTGTCGATGTTGACAGGAGACGAGAAGATTGTGTCAAGGTTGTTCGGTTTTTTTGCCGACCAAAAGTCGTGCGAAAAATCGCCATCACGTGTGACGCGACTTCCCGGACGATTCGAGACGTAGTAAAGAGTCTTGCCATCAGCACTGATCGTTGGACCATAGTCCAATCCCTTGTGGTTGATGACCTTGCCAAGGTTGAGAATCCGAATCTTCTTCGGGTCCTGCAGAATGTCCCCTCGCGTAGCTTCATCACTTGCCCTCATGGTCTCAATTGTTGCACCAATGAGGAACAACTCCGAGTTCGATGCGGCGGCCTGACATTGCGCAACGAGTAAAAGAGCGCCGACACAGACCGTCACCAATCTCTGCATCATAGACATCCCATCCTAGATAGATGATTTCATCCCAACCAACGTTGGCTTCCCGTTCCCAACTTAACGTCGCATTCTGCAACTGACGGAAAAAATAGGTAAATGTGGATAACCACCAAAGTCCGAGATCACAGAATATGTCTTGCTTCTATCGAAAACTGTAAAGAGCGCACGGTAAACGAGGCGCCCTGTGTGCTGATTGTAGTGATAGGAACCAGATACTGGACAACGGGGCTCAGAAACATTTTTTTTGATAAATGGAGCTCCATTCCTACTCCTAACACGATTCCAAGCTGAAGGGCATTGAGATCGGGCACCGGACCATTCTGGAGAATCACCGTGCCATTGCCCCCACCGGGCAACGAAACGGAGGCTATCTCTCCGTTCGGGAATGTAACTGTTTGGGTCTCAAGCGTCTTTGTGTGGCTGAGTCCAGAGGAAAAAACGTATCCCACAGATGCCCCCACCCTGCCATAAAAGAGGTCAAAGAAGTGATACTTCATATAGGGCATTGCCGTAAGAACGTGGAGGTTAATCTCAGCTTCGTTCAAGAAGGTTATTGGCACGGTAAACGTCCTACCGGAAGGGCTTGTCTGAACAACCCCCTCTGTCTCTCGGAATCTGCTTGTTACGCCCCTATTGTCGTATCCCAACGTAGCGCCCCACGTAATACGAGACCTCGTCAGACGTTCAAACATGAGACCGGCCATAAGCCCAGCGCCTGCACCTCCGGTAAATTCGCAGTTGCACGCCGTAGTGAATGTGCCCCCTTGAGAGAGCAGACCAAACCCAACAAATCCCCCCAATTGGCTGTACACAAGCCTCTTTCGAGCCGCGATGGGGTCACTGTCTAAGACATTTTCCTGAGCCCGCACCATCCCTGTAATCAGGAGAAAGAGGATGCAGATGGCAAGGGGCAGGCGTTGTGATGTTGGCATTGACGAAGAAATCATGGGGAGGCAGAATCTGAATCTAATCATGTGTGGGTCTCATTCACAACTTGTCAGTATACTTGTGGTCCTATGACTGACCAGCAAGCACCTTCTGCAGCCGTTCGCGACGAATTGGCCGCTCCCCGCATAGAAGAGTCCTCTACCGCGGTATTTCAAACAGCTCGCGGCACTGCCGTTAAGCTTTTAACGCGATATGAGAACAGCGACTCCTACATCGACAAACTTCTTGACGGAGAGTTACGCCGGTCAGAGCTAGAACCTGCAGATAGAGCCCTTGTTACGGAGCTCGTCAACGGCACCGTTCGATGGCAGTCAAGGCTCGATTGGGTGCTCACCGGGTTTTATCATGGGGAATTCGCGAAATGCATGCCCCTTGTCAAGAACTCGATGCGCATCGCTCTCTACCAGATGCTGTTCCTTTCCAAGATCCCGGCCCCGGCGGCTATCAATGAATCGGTGGAGTTGGTTAAGCGCATCAAGGGTGATAAGCACGCAGGCGTAGTAAATGGCGTTCTGCGCAATATTCTACGGAATGTTCATACGATTCGGTATCCCGACCGTCAAGAGAATGAAGTGCTTCACCTTTCGATTCACTATGCGCATCCGCAGTGGATCGTTCGCCGGTACGTGGACCGGTTTGGCGGCGAACAGGCAGAAGCGTTGCTAGCGGCAAATAACCATCGCCCGATGCTTACGCTTCGCGTTAACACCATGCGGTCTACGATCGAGGAGATTGAGCGGCTCTTGACGGATGCTGAGATCAAATACGAAGTCTCGCCGGTACACGCATCGAGTATCATGATCACATCATTGCGAGACGTGAGGGCTCTGCCTCTGTTCCAAGACGGACTAGTGACGGTTCAGGATGCAAGCGCGAGCCTTGCTGTTCAATTGGCAGCACCTAGGCCGGGTATGCTAGTGGTTGATCTTTGTGCTGCGCCAGGCGGAAAAGCAGTCCATGCCGCAGAAATAATGAAGAACGATGGAACGGTGATCGCGATCGAGAAGTATGAGTCCAAACTTCGATTGATCGATGAAAATGCAAGTCGCTCTGGCATCTCTATTGTCAAATCGTCACAGGGTGATGCCCGAGAATATTCGTCGAACGATCTAGCCGATTTGGTGCTCGTGGATGCACCGTGCACGGGAATGGGGACGCTTTCTAAAAAGCCGGACATCAAGTGGAGAAGAGAGATCGATGACATAAGAAAGATGTCTCTGATGCAACGCGAAATTCTAGATCATGCCTCAACACTTGTTAAAGTTGGCGGTGCGATCATCTACAGCACGTGTACGATTGAACCGGAAGAGAATTCTTCTGTCGTATCGTGGTTTCTTGACAAGCACCCTGAGTTTATGTTGCAGCGCGCTGAAGAACTTCTTCCGTCGGATGTCTGTGAAGACGGATTCCTGCAAACGTTTCAACACAGGCATAAATCCGATGGTGCTTTTGGCGCAAGACTTGTTCGCGTGTCGTAAGAGCTCACCCTTAAGAATCCTCAGACTGAAGTTCTCAACATTTTCATAATTGGAGTTACAATGAAACGTATCGGAATGGCTTTTGCCACGGCAACATTTATATCTTTTGTAGGATGCACGCCTAAGGAAGAGCCAAAACCAGTCCCGGTTGAAATGCCGGCACCTGCACCGGTAGCACCGCCAATGGACACAATGCCGAAGGTAGATACAGTGAAGGCAATGGAATCCACA
The DNA here is from genome assembly GCA_026390655.1 of Candidatus Kapaibacterium sp. GTDB lineage: Bacteria > Bacteroidota > Ignavibacteria > Kapaibacteriales > Kapaibacteriaceae > UBA10438. Next base: position 34,451 of record JAPLFN010000108.1, on the reverse strand, counting down.
AAGACGATGAAAAAGAAGACCTCGGCGGCTGTACAAAAGAATGATGACGGCAATGCAACTGCAGTGCAAGTGCGTCCTAGTCGCACAGAAAAGAAGGAAGACGATGCATCAACAACGCAGATTCGCAAGAGCCGCTGATCTCGTTCATACTTCGCATATAAATGAAAAGGGCGTCCAATTTGGACGCCCTTTCTTTTTATCTATAAATCAAAGTTTACTTTGCCTGAGCGTCGCGACGACCTTGCTCGATCTGAAGGAAGTTCTCGACACGTTGCTTTACAGCGTACGGGAGATTCTTTGTGTTCTGATACGAAACGTCAACCTCAACGTATGCGCTTGAGCCCGTTCCCTGAATGAACTTGCCTGCTGTGCGCTTCATAACGAGCTTAGCATACCAATATGTGGCCGGAGTTGTGCTTGCGTCTTTCCACACAAAAACAGATCCCCAGTTGCTCGTCCCGCCAATAGATCCGATCTGATACATATTCTCGGATACAGGAGTTGGCATTACATTCAACGCGTCTGATTCGTAAATGTCATCCAAAGACGTGATGCCCGTATAGGTACGTCCGGTATAGATCACTTTCGAGAATTGCTTGTTCGGGAACTGATACGCATTGTCGACGTACGCAGATTGACCTGGCGAACCGATACGCGGGTCTGCAGGATTGAATTTGTCGTCAAAGCAGACGTCCCATTCGCCACCGCTCGCAACCGTTAGAACTGCCGGTCCCGCCGTGCGGAAGATGCCGAGGCCACTTCCTTGCGTTGCGTTCGTCGATGAGTAGAGCTTGAATGAAGCCGTACTGCGGCGTGCAGGTGACCAGAGAACTTCATTGGAGGCATCCGAACGTAGTGTGTCGTTGATCGAATGCACCATAAATGCATAAACCTTACCCTCTGTAAGACCACCGATAACCCCTGTGGTTGTCGAAGCACCGCTAACGATCACTTCCTTCTTTTCTGGCGTACCCGTTGCTGCCTGCTCGATGGCCATCATAACATAGGCCGTTACGTCTGTTGTGCTTGTAGGAGCCGTCCACTTCAGCTTTACTGACGTGGCTGATGCAGACTGAACCATCGTTCCGGAAGGGGCTCCCGGCTTCGTAAGGCCCGGATTGACAACGTCATTTGTATTACAACCCGACATTACAATTGCTGCAAGTGCAGCTATCATAATGTTCATTTTCAAAAAGCTCTTCATGTATATCTCCTGTTGACGATTAAGAAAAGATGGTTCTCTGTGTGAGTCGCAAAAATGCCAAAGTAGTTGACCATAACGTGTAGTATTTGCCCAACTATCCTCTAGGGCGCCAGGGCACATCCGGTACTCCAGCCGCAGCATTCACCGCCCTTGCCACGGTGAATAAGTAGTCGGAAAGTCGATTAAGGTACTTCACAACAAAACCTCCGAGTTCATCTACTGATGCAAGCGATACAACACACCGTTCAGCTCGCCTACATACGGTTCGGGCTACGTGAAGATGTGCCGCTGCAGCGGTGCCACCGGGCAGGATGAATGACTTCAAAGGTTCTAAGCTCTCATCGAACAGATCGATCCAACTCTCTAACTCCGCAATGTGTTCCATTCCGATCCGAGGGATCTCATAGACCGGCGGCGGATCCAACGGCGTAGCGAGGTCGGCACCGAGCGTAAACAGAACAGAAGAGATTGACGAGAGCTGCGTGGCTACGTTCTCTGGAACAGGGTGCAGACGGACCACTCCGATGATACTATTCAGTTCATCTACGGTTCCATATGCCTCAATGCGAAGATCGTTTTTCGCGACACGAATGCCGCCGAACAGGCCGGTTGTTCCGTCATCGCCTGTTTTTGTATAGATGCGTGTTGACATGGGGCACAAAGATACCCCACGCAGGGGTTTCGTAGATTTGCAATCTATGCGAGTATTTAGTCTTGTTTTTATCGGCGATGTTGTGGGCCATGTGGGCCTGCGCGAGCTTCTTAGGCTGCTCCCCTCACTAAAGGAGCAGTACAAGCCTGACTGCCTCGTAGTCAACGGTGAGAACATCGTTGATGGCAAGGGGCTTTCCGAAAAGGAAGCCGGCGAGCTCTTCGATGCAGGCGTGCACTGCATCACTACCGGCAACCACATCTGGGAAAACTGGAAAGCCCGCCCCCTCCTCATTTCGAACCCCAATGTCTTGAGACCTTTGAACTACCCGGCCGAGAATCCGGGAAGAGGCTGGACGATCATTACACTGCCGGATCAGCGGACCGTTGGAATCGTGCAGGCCCAGGGACGCGTGTATATGCAGCCGATCGATTGTCCGTTCAAGGCCGTAGATGCTGCTATCAACAAGATGGCTCCACGTACCAAGATCATCCTCCTTGATTTCCATGCCGATGCCACTGCGGAAAAGATCGCTATGGGCTGGCACTGCGATGGTCGTGTTTCAGCGGTTCTAGGGACGCACACGCATGTTCAGACGGGTGACGCGCGAATCCTGCCACAGGGGACTGCATACTTAACGGATACCGGGATGACGGGTCCATATGACAGTGTACTCGGCATGAAGAAAGAGATTGCAATAAAGAGGCTCATCCTCCAGACTGCACACAAATACGAAATAGCAGAAAATGACGTACGCGTATGTGGCGTCCATTTGCTGATCGACGAAGACACGGGCAAGTCGGTTTCTATAGAGACGTTCATGGTGCCCCGTCCCATAACATCAACTATTACCAAATCTTAAACGAAAGCGATCATGGCATCCACTCGAGTCATGATGCATCAAAAGGCAAAGATCCTCTGTACAATGGGTCCGGCCATTGCCTCCACAGAAAAAGTGGTGGCCTTGGTGAAAGCCGGTGCTAATGCATTCCGTCTTAACATGTCGCACGGGGCTTATAGCAGCCACGAGACATATGTAAAGTTCATACGAGAGGCAGAGACACAGTTGGATGTTCTACTGCCGATCATTGCCGACCTTCAGGGTCCAAAGATCCGCGTTGCGGATTTTTCGGATCGGGAGTCCATGTCGCTGGTTGCAGGACGAGATATACGCATAGCTGACGTTGGAGTTATGCGTGGGCTCAAGCTTGGTCCAAAGGACAATGTCATCCCTGTGCATTACCCTACGATCGCTCTCGATGTCAAGAAGGGCGACGTGTTGCTCTTTGATGATGGCCTCTTAAAGATCCAGGTTAAAGAGACTGATGGAAGCGTCATCCGTGCGATCATCGTTCATGGTGGGACGCTCTTACCGAGGAAGGGAATCAACCTTCCCCACACCGTTGTTGCTCAACCAGCGATGACAACGAAAGACAGAGCTGACGTTCGCTTTGCTATTGAGCAAGACTGTGATTACATCGCCCTGTCTTTTGTACGGACAGCCGCTGACATCGAAAACGTTCGTAAGTACATCACGAAGTACGGTGGAACTCAATGGGTGATAGCGAAAATCGAAAAGCCCGAGGCACTAACCAATATCGAATCGATCATCGACGCATCTGATGCTGTGATGGTGGCGCGAGGTGACCTCGGTGTAGAGATTGCGGCTGCAGCTGTTCCGATCGTTCAAAAGAAGCTCATCCATATGTGCAATGCAAAGGCCAAGCCTGTCATCACTGCAACACAGATGCTGGAGTCGATGATCCGAAATCCTCGGCCTACAAGGGCTGAAGCCAGTGACGTTGCCAATGCTGTTCTGGATGGCACCGACGCAGTGATGTTGAGTGCAGAAACCAGCGTTGGTGCATATCCGATTGAGGCCGTGCATTACATGCGGACGATCTGTCAAGAAGCAGAGGCAGAGTTGTTAGGCGACTAAGATCCATGCCGGCTACGAGCCTGCAGGCGATGGTAAGAGAACGAACACTGAATCCGTTGCTATGGCGGTAGCACACATTGCAGAAGAGAAACGTGTCTCAGCGATTGTGAGTCTTAGCTATAGCGGCGAGACCGCACGCCTCATTTCTAATCGACGCCCGCGAGCACCGATCTTTGCTATCACTACAATGAAGGCTGTTGCTCGACGCATGGGACTCCTATGGGGCGTAACAGGCATGGTCTTGGACTCGATCACGACTACCGATGACACGATCGACCACATCAAGTCTCTCCTCGTTGAGGAAAAGCGTTTTGCCCCGGGCTCAACCGTTGCATTTACGATTGGCCGCCCCCTTGTTGGAAGAGCTCGGACGAACATGCTTTCCATTGAGACGTTGGAAAAGTCTTCGTAAAAGAAAACGGCGCATAGCCGAGATTGGGATGCGCCGTTCTACGTGTTACGAAGTTGTTTACTTCTTCTTGCTTTTTTTCTTCGGGGCCGGTGCTTCCTGCGTCGGTGAAACGGGTTTCACGTCCGTTGCAGAAGAAGACTCCGGCTTGAGAATGAACTCTGAGAAGTTTTTGCCACCAAGGTATGTTTCGGCTGAGCTTTTGACTTGCGCCGCGGTCAGGTTGCTAATGAATTCGTCTCGCAAGAAAACATTTGAATATGGCTCGCCGTCACGATCAAACTGAGAGAGAACCTGCAACCAAAAGCGATTCGTCTTGGTAGCTGTCTGACGCTCCTTTGTTTGAATCTCTTTTACCTTGGCAATGAGTGAGTCTGGCACCGGTTTCGCACGCAGCGCTGCCATTTCGCTCTTCACGGTAGCCACCAATTCATCAACACGATCAGGTGCACAACCGAAGTAGACGCTGACGGAGTACTCTTC
>JAPLFN010000108.1:25290-29734 GCA_026390655.1 Candidatus Kapaibacterium sp. | reverse complement strand
ATTTTCTCAAATCCGGGCTGTACTGATACGCCGTAGACTCCGCCCTTTTCTTCTCTCATTTTCTCGCGAAGGAGGATCTCCATCACCTCGCACATCGCAACAATGTTGTAACGACTCTCAGGGTTGTACTTGATAGTACCGGTAGTCGACAACAAAACGGTGCTCTTTGGTTCCACGCCTTTATAGATCGTTGTACGGTACTGTCCCTTCTTTGTGCGCATTCCAACATCCTTCCACGACTCCTTCATCGGAACACCAGCAGAGGTTGGGGAAGGGGCCGGAACGGGAGCCTGTAAGGTCACGTTTGCTGGATCTGTGCCACCTGCTGCGAGCGGAACTGCCATCATTACCGGAGCTGAGACGCTAACAGGCTTCACTTGGTCGACCTTGGCCTTTGGATCTGCTGGTGCAGCGGGCAGTGACCCAATGTACGTTTCGACATACTTCTTCAGGGCTTCCTCGTCGAAGTTGCCCACGAAATAGAAGGTAAAGTCGGAGCCATACTTAAATCTCTCCTGAACAAACTTGTACGCCTTATTGAGATCCACTTCGTCAACACTCTTTTCTGACATCGTACGAGCACGTGGATGGTTGCTCGAGCTAACAACCATCATGCTGTCAAAGAAAGTAGCTTCTGGGCTTTTCTCCTTGTTGGCTAGCTGCGCTTTCATCTTCGACTTCCACGACTCGAATGCTACGGAGTCCTTGCGTGGCTGCGTGAATCCCAAATAGATCAATTCAAAGAGGGTGCGAAGATCCTTCGGTGTTGAAGATCCACTTATGTTCTCTTGCTCCATTCCTACATTGGCGGACAACCCTACGTTCTTCCCATTGAGAATCTTGCTTAAGTCATTCACCGTGAATGATCCAATACCACCGGCGCGAACTGCATCCATTGCAGCAATGTTCGTGATGTGGTCAGCCTCGGGCGCGAGCGACATTCCACCCCAGCTTTGCGCGGAGAACAAAATCTCGTCGTTTTTAAAGTCTGTCTTCTTGTACACTACACGAGCGCCATTCGAAAGCATAAGCTCAGTGGCACCGATGTCGGCTAGTGTGCGGAGCCCCATGATCTTGCCTGGCTCAGGCGCTTTCTCTAGAAGGGGCTTTGTTGGAACCTCGTCAACGTATGCTTCAATCTTCTTCGCTTCAATCGCTGTAAGGAGATCACGCACTTGTTGCTCTGTAGGCTTAACGAAACCGTTGCCCTCTGGAACGGAGATCGTGATAACACGGTTCTCCTCTGTTATGAGGTTCTTTGCGCTAGCATTGACGTCTTCATTCGTAATCATCGGAACGATTGCTTGATACAGCTCCCACTCGTGAACGATTCCCGGCACCGACTCACGCTGCAGAATGTGTCTCGTAAGCTCTTGCGCAAACCCTTGTGATTCGGTTTTGTTGCGCTCGTTGTAATAGCTTTCCATGTTTGAAAGTGTTGATTCCTTTGCGCGTGCAAGTTCTGTAGGCGTAAAGCCAAATCGCTTGGCGCGTTCGAACTCTGTAAGAAAGGCGTTAAGACACTTCAACACGTTTTTGTCGGCGGCTGACACCGCTCCGTATGTAGCTCTTGACTCTCGGGCGAGGAGATATTCACCCGTGCCTGCACCGGCAAATGGTGGAGGATTCTTGCGAGCAAGTTCCGCCAAGCGTTGATTGAGCATTTCGGAGACCATCTGACGAGTAATGTTTCTCTTGTAGTCCGCATAGGTGTGCACGGTATCGGCTCTACGCTTGATGAACACCTGTGCGCTCGCACCTTGTAGCTCAGGGTCGGACGCGATCGAGATCAACGTCTCCTTGTGACCCGGCAACAAGATCTGAGGTCGAGCAGAAGAGCGTTCACCGGAAGTAGGCGGTGAGCTGAAGTATTTGTTGAGGTATGTTTCAAGGGTTGTGATGTCGATATCGCCGACTGCAACGATGGCCAAGTTTTCGGGGCGATACCAAGAGCGATAGAATCGACGAAGGTTTTCGCCCGGAGCACGAAGCAACACGTTTGTATCACCGATCACATCTCGTTGAGCGTACTTCGAACCGAAGTACATTGCAGCACGGTGCTTGTCTCGCACGCGATCCTCAGCCCCTTTCCCAAGGCGCCATTCCTCCATCACAACACCACGTTCTGCATTGATATCCGCATCGTCATAGGTGACAAATCCTGCCCAGTCACGCAGGACTTGAATACCTTTTATCAAGTTCTTCGGGTTGTCAAGTGGCACGGTGAGCATATACACTGTCTCGTCTGCATTCGTATACGCATTGAGGTCTGCTCCGAAACGCACTCCCATTGACTCGAGAAAGTTCACGAGCTCGCCCTTAGGAAAATTCTGCGTGCCGTTGAAGGCCATATGCTCGCAGAAGTGAGCGAGTCCGTTCTGGTCATCATCTTCGAGCACCGAGCCTGCATTCAAGACGAGCATCATCTCGAGTCGTTTGGCAGGTCGATCATTCTTGAGAATGTAGTACGGTATGCCGCTAGAAAGTCTACCCTTCTTAACGTCAGGGTTAAAGCGTACGGTGTCTTTAAGATCTATTGTTATCTGTGCAGTAGCGGCTAGAGCCGAAAGCGCAAAGAATACCGTTACGACCATAATTTTGGTCATAGTCTGTCTCCGTCAATGATATATGAGTTTGAGCCGTTCAACGCCCAGTGGCATGAATTGTTGCATAGCCGCCTGAGGAGCCACAAAGCTACGATATAGGCTACCGACCTGCATCACCTCGATTGAGGGAGGATACGGCCATGGAGCGCAACGACTCTTGTAGGTCAGCGATGTCGAGCCCCAGCATTCTACTTAGTGACAACATGGCGTCCGAAGGCCTCTCTAGCCTCAGCATTTCAAGGAGAGCCGCCATGCCGTGAATTCTCAGCACTCGGTCGCAGATTACAGCTCCGAGTATGTACTCATCTGACTGATCCAAATCATCGGCTGTAAACAACTCAACAAACGAGGGTATTCTCCCGTGCGATCGTTGCTTAAGGTATTCATCGAGTGCCCCGTAGTAGTCCAATAGTCCAGATCCACCGAGAAGAGTTGCAAGACCCTCCCGAAGAATAGGATGCGCCCGATCAAAGTCACGAAAGACCAAGTGTACAAGCTCGTGCGGATGAAACACCTCGGCTTCAGACTCAATGATGAGCGATGCCTGTGGAAACGAAATTGCCTTAGGAGGAAAGGCATAGTATTCCACCCCAAGGATCTGACAGAGTTCATCCCTGCTACCTGAAAGGAGAATGGTTATAGCGGCAGGCTCCGGCTGTCCAAACCGCGAGGCAATGGTCCTACAAAATGGCATCACTTCATTGGCCCTAGCAGTATCTACAGGCAACTCTTTAGGGTGCACATACGTCACGAAACCTACACGGGTAGTATCCCAGGACGCCATCGAACGCGATAATGCATCATCTAGCATCCACCCTTGGAGGCCTGTTGCGTCTTCTCGGGAAACAAATCGTGATCGGAGAATTCCGAGTGGTTGGGCACTCTTTGATATTGCGTCCAAACGCGCGAACATCGTACGGACCACCCAGCCCCCTCCATCGAACTCAACGCTCATGACCGTCGCCGGGAAGTAGGTGACCACCTCATCATCCTGCGCGAACCAATCTCGTACAATGGCGCCGGTGCTGGAGAAAAAGCCACCCTGAATGTCGCTTCGTTTACCTTCTCTCCAGTGCTGAAGGCTGTCTAGCCACAGCCGAAGGACCTGTCGTACCTGCGGATGAGCGGTATCCACTCGATGCATGACTCGCACGACGGATAGTTCTTGGGCCATGATGGGCCTTGCAGACCAAAAGAAGACCAAGAACACCACTATGAACGAGGTACGGAGCAGAACTTTACCCTTGAACTGATTGTTACCGCATGATACGAAATAGGAAGGACCGCGAAACAGGTCGGACTGCGCTTGGCGTGACCTTCGTAGGTTTGCAATTCGGAAAATCACGACACATTCTTTGGTAGCCCTGTAATGGAATCAGAAATCTCCGGCATCTCCTTTGATCTTACTGAAGAGCAAGAGTCGCTCCGATCGCACATTCGCGCCTTTGTAGAAGAGGAGATCAAACCAGTGGCCTTGCAGTACGATGAATCTCAGGAGTTTCCACACGAGATCTTCCATAAGCTGGGCGACCTTGGATACCTTGGCATTGTTATGCCGGCCGAACTGGGTGGTTCTGGTATGGGCTACATGGAATACGCACTCGTGGTTGAAGAAGTGGCTCGCGGCTGTCCTTCAATAGCATTGGGTGTGGCGGCCCACAATGGTCTGTGCTCGGGTCACATTAACCGATTCGCTTCTGACGAGGTTCGCGCAAAGTACATTCCACGTCTTGCAAAAGGCGAGACGATGGGGGCGTGGGGTTTAACAGAACCAAGCGCTGGGTCCGATGCAGGAGGAACTCGTACAACAGCCGTTCTTGATGGAGACCATTTCATCC